>JAFOCZ010000025.1 GCA_017380955.1 Alistipes sp. | reverse complement strand
GTGAAACTCTCCTTACTCTGGCGGATGTCGTTGTGGATATCCTCGAAGCCATCGAAACTCACCGACACGCTGCGAAGTCCTGCATCTACCAACGAGTGCAGACGCTCGCGTGTGAGGCTCATACCATTGGTAACCATACCCCACATATATCCGCGCTTGGTGACCTCGTGGCCTGCCTCCTCCAAATCTTTGCGCACCAGCACCTCGCCACCCGAGAAGATGATAAGCATATCGCGAGGGTTGACATTGGGTGTTACCTCGGTGTCGAGGACGTGGAGGAAATCCTCCAAAGGCATATCTCGCTCCGCAACATCGGTACGGCAGTCGCTGCCACAGTGACGACAGCGCAGATTACAACGAAGCGTACACTCCCAGAAGAGTGTACGCAACTTATGACGCTCCACAATACCGTCGTAGAGACCCTTAAAGAGTTTCAGACCTATGTACTTGCGGAGTCCTAAACGTTTTCCTTTTGCCATATTACTTCTGCTCGGCCTCCTTCTCGGCACGAATAGCGTCGAGAGCAGCCTGAGACTCCTCGTCGGTCAGAGGTTTTGCGATGCGACCATCAGGGAACTCCTTGGCCTCGGTCTCCTTAATAGGGTTGCCATTCTCGTCCACAGGGCGTGCTATAACGCCGTCGGGAGTAGGAACGCCATACATAAGCATAATGCGTGGGTCCTCCTGCTCGGTAACGATATCCTGGCTCTTCTTATCCTCGTTCTTAGTCGCCTTCTTGGTGCTGCAGCACGCTGCGGTTGAGAATCCGAGGAGCGCCAAAAGGGCAATCTTCCACTTAGTATTCATAGTAAATAGTTTTATAGGATACTAAAAAATTATTGACAAATATAGGTTATTTTATCCTATTCTACAAATATAACGCAAAAAAATGGAGTTGTGGTATTGCAGCAAATAATAAAATTTGTAACTTTGAACTACGAAATTTACAATAGCACTATGAAGGGAGTTGTCAAATGGTTCGATGATAAGCGTGGCTACGGCTTTATCACAGGAGATGATGGCGTGGATGTATATGTCCACTACACTGCTATTGCAAAGGATGGCTACCGCACGCTGAAGCACAATTGGCGCGTGACATTTGAGGTTGCAATAACCGAGGATGGTCACAAAGAGGCGCGTAATGTTGTGGTGCAGCGATAGGGGCTAACGGAGGAGTAAAAGAAGGGTGTGTAGGATTTGTGGTTTTAGGAAATTTTACTACCTTTGTATAACAACTAATCGACAATGACACAGTTTGAGCATAGAAATATCCATATTATGATGGTTGCCACGATGGCGGCCGCTCCTGCTATGTCTATGCGAATGTGCCGTTAGGCACTTCTATTACACACGTGTGGTTACGCACCACATCCTTCACTTCTCACATATTCGATAAACCGTATTTCGCCATCCTCAATGGCGAGAGTCTACATATTATATTATAAAAGAGTATTACTATGAGCGATAGAAAACTACATTTCGAGACCCTGCAGATTCACGGTGGATACCACGTTGATGAGTCCAACGCACGAGGTATTGCCATCCACCCAACAGCGGCATACCACTTCCCATCGTGCGACTATGCAGCAAACCTCTTCACCCTCAGCGAGCCAGGATATATCTACACACGTCTCCATAACCCCACAACCGCAGCATACGAGGAGCGTATAGCAGCGTTGTATGGTGGTGTGGGTGCGCTGGCCACAGCATCGGGAATGTCGGCGATATTGCTGACCGTTACGGCACTTGCCAAGGCTGGTGAGAATATCGTGGCATCGCCATATCTCTATGGTGGCACTCACAACCAGTTTGTAATCTCGTTGCGTAACTTAGGCGTGGAGTGTCGCTTGGCAAAGAGCGATGCGGCGGATGATATCGCACAGTTGATAGATGATAATACGCGTGCCGTGTTTGTGGAGTCTATGGGTAACCCAACTTGCCGTGTAGCAGATATCGAGGCTTTGGCAGATGTGGCACACCGCAACAACATTCCGCTTATCGTGGATAACACCTTTGGCGCGGGAGGATACCTCTGCAATCCTTTTGAGTGGGGCGCAGATATCATCACCGACTCGGCGACAAAGTGGATTAACGGTCACGGCACGGCTATGGGCGGTATCATCGTCGATGGCGGTAAGTTCGACTGGAGGGCTTCGGGTAAGTTCCCACAGATAGATGGTCCTTCGGAGGGTTACCACGGTCTCAACCTCTGCGATGCGTTTGGTGCTCAGGCCTTTATCGTTAAGTGTAGGGTAGATGGTATGCGTGACTTCGGCTGCTGCCCTTCGCCCTTTGATGCCTACCTTATGTTGCTCGGTCTGGAGACCCTGTCGTTGCGCGTGAAGCACGAGGTGGAGTCGGCGTATAAGTTGGCAGAGTTCTGCCGTCAGCACCCAAAGGTGGAGCGTGTTAGTTTCGTTGGCTTCGAGGATCACCCATCATATGCCCTGGCGCAGAAGTATTATCGCTATGGCGCTTCGGCGGTGCTTACCATCGAGTTGAAGGGCGATTTGGACTCTACGGTTAAGTTCGTAGAGAGCCTCAAGTTGTCGGGAAATATGACTATGATTGGCGACTCTATCTCGGTTGTCACACACCCTGCATCAACCACCCACAAGCAACTCTCTGACGAGGCTAAGCGAGCGGCAGGCATCACACCTACACTGCTTCGCATATCTCTCGGCTTGGAGAACGTCGAGGATATAATCGCCGACTACGAGCAGGCACTGTCGAATATCTAAAGTGCAGGGTATGAGTTACGTTTATCACCACGCGGAGGCGCTGCAGTTGGAGTCGGGTGCTGTGCTGCCGAGCGTAGATATCACCTACGACACCTTCGGCACGCTGAACGCCGCGAAGGATAATGTCATATGGGTGTGTCACGCTCTCACGGCAAACTCCGATGTTGCCGACTGGTGGCCTCACACCGTGGAGGAGGGGCGTTTCCTCGACCCCACGCGCTACTTCATAGTATGCGCCAACTTCCTCGGCTCGCACTATGGCACTACGTCGCCACTCTCGGTAAACCCCGTAACGGGCGAGAAATACTACTACGACTTTCCGCAGATTACGGTGCGCGATATGGTGCACTGCCATCAGTTGCTTGCCCGACATCTCGGCATCGAGCGTGTTAAGATGCTCATAGGTAGTTCCATCGGAGGTTTTCAGTGTATGGAGTGGGCGATTATGGAGCCACACTTTATGGAAAACCTCGCACTCATAGCCACCACCACCTGCTCGGAGCCGTGGGCTGCGGCATTCAACGAGTCGCAGCGTATGGCAATCCGCCTCGATAAGACGTGGGGTGAGCGCAGAGATGATGCCGGATTGGATGGTATGGCCGTAGCGCGCTCCATAGCCCTCATCAGTTATCGTGGTGGTGCGGCATACAACGCTACGCAGCAGGAGCAGATGCCTATGGATGAGGTGTCGTTCTCGCGCCGTGCACACTCCTACCAGCAGTATCAGGGTGAGAAACTACGCCGTAGGTTTAATGCTATCTCCTACTACCGTCTCTCGGAGGCTGTAGACTCTCACAACATAGCGCGTGGCAGAGCGAGCATCGCCGAGGCACTGCAGAGCATCGAGGCCCGCACATTGGTGGTTGCCATATCCTCGGATATCCTCTTCCCACCCGAGGCACACACGCCACTCAGGGAGCATATCCGCGATGTGGAGTATCACCTCATAGAGTCGGAATTTGGTCACGACGGCTTCCTTGTGGAGCACGAAAAACTTAATACTATTATTGATAACTTTATAAACCTCAGATAATTATGAAAAACTTAAACATAGGACTTTTTGGCTTTGGTAATGTAGGTCGTGGTCTTTATGACGTATTGCAGCGCATCAACTCACAGAATGTGCATATCAAGCGTGTATGTGTGCGTGATATCAACAAGGATCGTGGTGTTAAGGCGGAGTTTACGAGCAATGCCGATGACATCTTCGAGGATAAGGATATAAACCTTATCGTTGAGGTTATCGACGATGCAGATGCTGCATACGATATCGTTAAGCGTGCGTTGAAGGCTCGCATCCCTGTGGTATCGGGAAATAAGAAGATGCTCGGCCACCACATCCTCGAACTCATAGACCTCCAGGAGCAGTATAATACACCGCTGTTGTACGACGCCTCGGCGTGTGGCTCTATACCTGTAATTCGTAACCTCGAGGAGTATTACGACAACGACCTTCTCACCTCGGTGAAGGGTATCCTCAATGGCTCGTCAAACTTCATACTCTCGAAGATTTTCAACGAGCATATGGGCTACGGCGCAGCGCTTAAGTTGGCTCAGGATTTGGGATTTGCCGAGAGCAACCCAACACTCGACATCGATGGCTGGGACTCGTTGTATAAGTTGATTATCATCACCGTTCACGCCTTTGGCGTATACGTAGCACCTGAGAATATCCTTACATATGGTATCTCTACGATGAACGATGCCGACATCCGCTTTGCGCAGGAGAAGGATCGCCGTATAAAACTTGTGGCACACGTCGAGAAGATCGACGACAGACTCATTATGTGTGTGTTGCCACAACTTATCTCGCGTAACAAGTATATCTATAGCGTTGAGGATGAGTTTAATGGCGTTGTTATCAAGGGTCTCTTCTACGATAAGCAGTTTATGTTTGGTCGTGGTGCGGGTGGTCACCCTACAGGCTCGGCAGTGTTGAGCGATATCACCGCTTGTGCCTATAACTACCGCTACGAGTATAAGAAGCGTAACGACTCTGTATTGCCACAGTATACCACCGACCACACCTTCCGCGTGTACTTCCGCTATAGGAGTGCCGAGCAGCGTAACCTCTTGAACTTCACTAAGATTCGCGAGCAGTATACTTCGGATGAGTATAACTACATCGTAGGTGATGTCACCATCGCCAACCTCAAGGCGCATCAGGAGGAGTTGCGAGTAGGTGATTGCTTCGTCGCAGCATACCCAATTGATTAATGCGGTTATACGACTTCGAAGGAAATAACAAGGGGGATTGTCTAACTTATTGTCGGACAATCCCCTCTCTGTTAAAATACCTCTATGAGTGAGTTTACTTGATTAATCTCTAAGTTGTCACCATAGATATATAGCGCTACGCAACTGCTTCCTTCGTAGGTGATGATATACAACTCCTTGATGCGCCCCTCCTCGCTGCGCTGGTATATCTCCACGCTCTCGTTGTTGGCGTTTACGCTCATCAGCACGTTAAGCGGCGCTACCAACTCTTTAATCTGCTCCCTGAATCTTGGGATGAGGCTCTGATTCTCGATAGATATAACCTTCATACTCTCGGCATCTATATCTATCTGCAGCGACTGGAACATAGCGTTCGAGATGTTCAACGTCGTGCAGCCCTCCTGTGTGGAGTATTCGGTCATCAGCGCCGAGAAGTGTGGGCTCTGAGCCATTGCGCCGAGTGGCAATAGCATCATTATGAGCAATATAAGACGTTTCATAGTTGTCGATTTTTAGAATCCAATACCCATACCTACAGATAGTCGGTGACCCTCGGGACCTGTGCCCTCCTTAAAGATGTCGTTGAAGGCGTAGTTTGTGAAGACATATATGCGCTTCCATCCCACACGCGCTGTGAGACCCACCTGCACAGGGTTTAGCGTAATCTCATCCTTAATCTTGGTCTTGGGGAACTTATACTTTAGGTGCGAGCCCGTAAGAATGTCGACATTCACGCCAGCCGAGATGAAGAAGTCACTCTTGATGTTCCAGTCGAGGGTTATGGGCACGTGGAAGTAGGATGCCACCATCTTCGATTTCTTAATCTCGCCATCTATGGCTAAGGGGCGCATCATACCATCGCGATACTCCATAGTGTAGTTGCCGGCGATGGTGTAGTTCTCCCACGTAAAGCCCAGCGCCATAGAGGCTACCAACTTGCGGTTGGTGGTCAGAGGTACGTTCAGCGATGCTACGTTCAGCGTCACGCACACCGCCTTACGGTTGCTAAATGTCAGGGCGTTAGCCTCTTCGGGGGTGTAGCCCTTGTAGTTGAGGTCTGTAAGGAGGTTTGCGCCAATCTCCACCGCCGAGAAGTGGTTATACTTAGGTGCTCCGATACCAAGGATTCCGAAGTATGCCTTGTTGTTATCTTTGTTAGCCTCTATAGTTGTTAGGTTGGCGTTGTATGCCGCCACCGCAAGATCCTCGCGTGAGAGCATCTCCATAGTGCCGTCGGCATTCTTAACATAGTAACTAACGCTATCCGCCTCGTTGCGTTTGTTGCCAATCTCGAGGCGTGTGCCGTTGAGCATCAGCGACAGACGACCGTTTGACGAGGATATGCTATTCTCCTTGCTGCTGTCGAGGTATATCACCGACTCCTGCTCGGGGGTTGTGTTCTCCTGGGCGTAGAGTGTTGTCGCAAGGATTGTGGCTGTGAGTAATAGTAGTATACGTTTCATAGTTATAGTTGTTTGTTAGATGTTATACGTGTTATGTTGTCTATGCGCTCCTTTGCTGTGTGCATATTCTTCGACACACCGCCCAATATGCGCTGCACCTCGGCTTGTGCTATGAGTTGGTCATCGACCATAGTGCCGTTGATGTGGCATACTATCATAGGCTCAGTAACCTCCGACTCTATAGGCGTTAGGAGCATTGCCAAGGTTATGCCCGCCACAACAACCACCGATGCTGCGATGCTCGCTATGCGGCGTAGTGAGATGCTACGGCGGCGAGGCTCTTGGTGGCGAATCGTGAGGTCGCACCTATCCTGGGCGATGGAGTGCAGCGCCTCGAGCATAGTCTTCGTAGCCTGCAACTCTCGGGGTAGGCTCTCGGCGGTGGAGAGCAGGGTATATAACTCCCTCTCCTCGTCGAGCGATGTCTCGGCCTTGAGGTATCTGTCGTGAAGAATCTTAACTCTCTCCCAATCCATAGTTTAATGCGTTTAATAGTTGTTCCTTAATCCTTTTGCGTGCTCGTGAGATGTTCACCCTCACACTCGCCTCGTCGGTCTCGAGGATTTGCGCTATCTCCTCTATCTCGTAACCCTCCACGTCGCGCAGATGTATGGCGATGCGCTGCTTGTCGGGTAGGGCGCTTATAAACCTCTTTGTCAGTGCTGCCATATCTGTTGTTGAGGTGTCGGCATCACCATCGCTATGCTCTGCGCCCCGAGGCTCCAGCGTCAGGCTGCGCTCACGTTCGCGGTGTCGTAGTTTGTCGATGGCGAGGTTATGCGCTATGCGGCAGGTGTAGGCTCGCGGATGCTGGCTGTGGAGGATGCTCTCGCGCTGCAGCCATACTCTGGCAAAGACATCCTGGGTGACATCCTCGGCAAGATGGCTGTCGGTGAGTATGCTGCGTGCCAGGCGAAATACCGTATCCTTTAGCCGTGTGACAAACGATATATATTCTGTTTCGGTAACCACTTTGAGTTTTATTTTTCTTTTATCTATATAACGAATAACACCTCGAAATGTAACATCGCGATGCTATTTTTTACAAATATAAAAATTAATTTGTAACTTTGGGGGTTGAAAACCAAATAATAACGTATTATGAAACGTACTATCATCGACCTTTTTGAAGAGTCGGTTGCTAAATATGGTGCTAAGGAGTTTCTCCTCGAGAAGCACAATGGTAAGTTTGAGCCTACGACATACAACGAGACTAAACGCCGTGCGCTGAACATCGGTGCGGGTCTTGCGGCTTTGGGCATAGAGCGCGGTGACCGTGTGTCGATTCTTGCTGAGGGTTGCAACAACTGGATTATCTCGGAGTTGGGACTCTTGTATGCTGGTGCTATCAGCGTGCCGCTATCAATAAAGTTGGAGGAGGCTAACGACCTAACGTTCCGCCTGAAACACTCCGACGCCAAGTTGATATTTGTGTCGCACCACCAGTTGCGTAAAGTTCGTAACATCATCGCGGAACTCCCCGAGGTTAAGCACGTCGTGGTGTGGGGCGATGCAGAGGGTGGCTTGCGTGAGGGTGAGATATCGCTCGAGGATTTGGAGGCTCGTGGCGAGGCATATCTCTCCGATAACCGCGAGGCATTTATGGTTATAGGTCAGGCGTTGCAGAATGACGACATAGCAACCATAACCTACACATCGGGTACTACGGCAGATCCTAAGGGTGTGGTGCTCACACACCGCAACTACACCGCAAACGTAGAGCAGTCGTTGTCGGTGGTATCTATACCTTCGGAGTGGCGTACGCTTATTATCTTGCCTCTCGACCACTGCTTTGCGCACGTCGTGGGATTCTACATAATGATTGCCTGTGGTGCTTCGGTGGCTACCGTGGAGGTGGGTCGCACACCTATGGAGACTCTCAAGAACATCCCTCTTAATATCAAGGAGGTACGTCCTCACTTCCTGCTCTCGGTGCCAGCCCTTGCCAAGAACTTCCGCAAGAGCATCGAGACCTCAATACGCAAGAAGGGTAATACCACAGAGCGTCTCTTTAACCTCGCTCTCAAGACCTCGTATGCCTACCAGGCTGATGGTTATACCAAGGGTCGTGGCTGGCGTTGTCTGCTGAAGCCTGCGGTGGCACTCTTCGACAAGATTCTATACTCTAAGGTGCGTGAGGCGTTTGGCGGTGAGTTGCAGTTCTTCATCGGTGGTGGCGCACTGCTCGACAGCGAGTTGCAGCGCTTCTTCTACGCCGTTGGCATCCCAATGTTCCAGGGTTATGGTCTCTCGGAGGCTACGCCTGTAATCTCTACGAATGCACCAACCAAGGGTAACCATCGTTTTGGCTCTTCGGGACGCCTTGTGCAGCCTTTCGAGATTAAGATTCTCGATGACGAGGGTCGTGAGTTGCCTGTGGGTGAGAAGGGTGAGATTGTCATCAAGGGTGAGAATGTTATGGCGGGATACTGGAAGAATCCAGACTCTTCGGCAGACACAGTGCGCAATGGCTGGTTGCATAC
>JAFOCZ010000024.1 GCA_017380955.1 Alistipes sp. | reverse complement strand
GATGAGTCTGTGGTTATATATTGATTTCTAATGCAATTCTTCGCAATAACGTTTTTTATTAGGCGTGAAGTGCTACCTGCTTTTTACTTTTTCCCCTTTCCCTTTCAGTTTACACTTTAAATAAAAAAATAGGCTCCCAATCGGGAGCCTATTGCGTTTTGAGAGATAGGGGATTACTCAAGACCCATCTGGTCAATCAACGCCTGTGTCTGTGGCTTGTGACCACGGAACTTAACGTAGAGATCCATAGGGTGCTCGTGGCCACCCTTCTCCAATACCTCGTAGCGGAACTTGTCGGCTACCTCCTCAGAGAAGATACCCTTCTCCTTGAAGTATGAGAAGGCATCTGCGGCCAATACCTCTGCCCACTTATAACCATAGTAACCTGATGCATAACCACCAGAGAAGATGTGGGTGAAGCCAGGGCCCATAGCGCAACCCTCAACAACAGGCATCACCTGTGTAGGCTTCAACGCCTCCAACTCAAATGCGAGAACATCGCCCTCGTATGGAGTGGTGATAGTGTGCCAAGCCATATCGAGCATACCGAATGACAACTGACGAATGTTGAAGTATGCAGCGAGGTAGTTCTTAGCAGCGATAAGTTTCTCGATCAACTCAGCAGGCATAGCCTCACCAGTCTCGTAGTGCTTAGCCCAAAGGTCGAGGTACTCCTTCTCAGTAGCCCAGTTCTCCATAATCTGTGATGGCAACTCTACGAAGTCACGCTTAACGGCAGTACCGTTGATAATCTCATACTTACCCTTTGCAAGGATACCGTGCAAGCCGTGGCCGAACTCGTGGAGGAATGTTGTGAACTCATCGAAGGTGAGCAATGATGGGGTGTTAGCAGTAGGCTTTGTGAAGTTCATAACCAACTGCACCAAAGGACGCTGCTCAACGCCATTCTTAACCTTCACACCGCGGAACTCGGTCATCCAAGCACCCTGGCGCTTAGACTCGCGTGGGAAGAAGTCGAGGTAGAGGATAGCCATCAACTCGCCATTCTCGTCCTTAACCTCATAAGCCGAAGCCTCTGGGTGGTAGGTCTCAATCTCTGGAGCAGGGGTGAATGTCAAACCATAGAGTTTGCCAGCCAACATAAACACTGCGTCTACAGCGTTCTCGAGTTTCAAGTATGGCTTAATCTGCTCGTCGTTGATAGAGTACTTAGCCTCCTTGAACTTCTCGTTGTAGTAACCCCAGTCCCAAGGCATAAGGTCGCCCTCGAAGCCGAGAGAGTGTGCGAACTCTGTAACAGTAGCAACATCCTTCTTTGCGTAGCCCATAGTAGCGTCGCACAACTCATCGAGGAAGTTGTTTACTGTAGAGCGGCTCTCAGCCATACGATCCTCCAAAACATAGTCTGCGTAGGTCTCATAGCCGAGCAAGTTAGCAATCTGAAGACGGAGGTTTGCAATCTTGCGGATGTTCTCCATATTGTCGAACTCACCACCCTTAGCGCGTGTGTTGTAAGCCTTGTACAACTGCTCCTTGAGGTCGCGCTGTGAAGAGTAGGTCATAAATGGGCCATAACTTGGTGCGTCGAGAGTCACTGTCCAGCCCTCCTGACCACGCGATGCAGCATCAGCAGCAAGACCCTCCTTCACGAAGTCTGGAAGTTCTGCAACCTTAGCCTCATCGGTGATGTTGAGCGAGAATGCGTTTGTAGCCTTCAATGCGTTCTGACCAAACTCCAATGTCAACTGAGAGAGTTCGGTAGTGTACTGGCGGTACAACTCCTGTGCCTCACCCTCGAGCAAAGCGCCAGAGCGTGCAAAGCCCTTGTAAGTATCCTCGAGAAGCATCTTATCCTCCTGGTCGAGGTTGAGGCTCTCGCGCTGGTCGTAAACAGCCTTTACGCGTGCGAACAACTCTGGGTTGAGCGATACGTCGTTAGAGAGTGCTGTGAGTTTTGGAGAGATGTTAAGAGCAATCTGCTGCATCTCAGGCGATGTAACGCAGTTGTTCAAAACGTAGAATACACCTGTTACACGGCCGAGCAACTCGCCAGACTCTGCCATAGCAACGATAGTGTTCTCGAAGGTTGGTGCCTCAGGGTTGTTGATGATAGCATCAATCTCTGCACGGTTCTGCTCGATAGCGTAGTCTACGGCAGGCTCGTAGTGCTTCATCTCAATCTTTGAGAATGGAGGTGTCTGGTAGGGTGTGTTCCACTCTGCCACAAGAGGGTTGTTGGCGATGTCCTCAGTGCCACCGCAGCCAACAAGACCCATAGTCAATGCTGACATAATAAAAAGAACTTTTTTCATAAATAATTATTTAATGGTTTCAACAATTATCGTTGTTGGGTTATCGCTTGATAGGAACCTTTGGCTCTATCATCACAGGACGACCAGGGAGGTTTTCTCTCTCAGCATCCAATGCTGGCTCCTCCATAATCTCCTCGGTCTCCACCACAGGCTCTGTCCACAAGCCACGAGCCTTGAGCATAGCAGTCTTATCAGGGTCTGCGCCGCGGAACTTGCGGTACATATCCATACCTGCGCGCTGACCACCCTGTGCCAGGAGGTCGTAACGGAAACTGTGTGCCAAAGTCTTGTCGCAGATGTCGTGGCTCTCCTTGAACGCCGCAAAGGCATCCTTGTCGAGTACCTCAGCCCATAGGTAGAAGTAGTAGCCCGAAGAGTAACCGCCGTTGAAGATATGTGCGAAGTATGTGTAGCGGTAGCGAGGTGCTATCTCTGGGATAAGACCACGACGTGTAGCGAGGTTATACTGCTCGAAGTCGTTGATGTCCATATCGGTATAGTTCTCAAGGGTGTGGATATCCATATCGATGAGTGCTGCTGCTGCCAACTCGGTAGTTGTGAAGCCCTGGTTGAACAACGCTGCATTCTGAATCTTTGCGATGTGCTTGTCAGGAATCACCTCACCGGTGCGGTAGTGTGTAGCATACTCCTTCATAATCTCTGGCTCGAATGCCCAGTTCTCCATAATCTGTGATGGCAACTCCACAAAGTCACCCTCAACATCCGTGAGACCACGATAGCGAACATCGGCAAAGAGGAAGTGCAATGCGTGACCAAACTCGTGGAACATAGTCTCCGCCTCGTCGAACGAGAGCAACGATGGTGTGTCACCCACAGGAGGTGTGAAGTTACATACGATACCCAATACAGGTGCCTTACGCTGGCCATCCACATAGCGCTGCTCGGTGAAGTTACCACACCACGCACCACCACTCTTCTCCTTACGAGGGTATGGGTCGATGTAGAGCACACCTACGTGCGACTGGTCGTGGTCGAGAACCTGGTATACGGTGCACTCCTTATGGTAGCGAGGAGCGGCGATAGGGCGGAAGGTAACGCCATAGAGGCGGTTTGCAAGGTAGAACATACCGCGACATACGTTGTCCAACGAGAGGTACTGGCGAATAGCCTCCTCGTCGAGTTGATACTTCTTCTGACGTACCTGCTCGGCATAGTACCACCAATCCGACTTCTCGAAGGTCTCACCTGGGTGGTCCTTCTCGAAAATCTCCTTCATATCTTCCAACTCGCGCTTTGCAGACTCCACAGCAGGCTCGAAAATCTCCTCCAGGAGTCCGTATACAGCCTCAGGGTTACCCGCCATCTGGTCGGCAGTAACATAGTGAGAGTATGACTTGAAGCCGAGCAAGTTTGCCTTCTCCACGCGCAAACGCGCCATATCCTCTGCCAACTGCTTGTTGTCAAACTCGTTGTCGTTGTTACCACGCATAAGATATCCGTTGTACAACTCACGACGGAGGTCACGATTCTTGGAGTAGGTGAGGAAAGGAAGCATACTTGGCTTGTCCAAAGTGAAGACATAACCCTCTACGCCAGCAGCCTTTGCGCTCTCACGAGCCTGGTTGCGAACACCCTCAGGAAGGTCTGCCACCTGCTGCTCGTCGAGGACGAGTTGGAAACTGCCATTCTCGGTGAGGAGGTTGTTGCCAAAGCGAATAGAGAGTTCCGACAACTCGGCGTTAATCTGTGTGAGACGCTCCTTGGCATCGCCCTCGAGCAGAGCACCCGAGCGCACAAACTCGTTGTAGGTCTTCTCCACAAGACGCATCTGCACCTCGTCGAGGTTGAGGCTATTGCGCTTGTCGTAGACAACCTTAACACGGTCAAAGAGACCCTCGTTGAGCATAATGGTGTTGAAGTGCTCCTCAACACGAGGGATAATCTTGTTCTGCACCTCCTGCATCTCGGCGTTGAGGTCCGATGACGAGAGCATACCGAAGATGAGGTTAATCTGCGAGAGTGTGATACCTGCGTTGTCCATCGCCACGATGGTGTTCTCAAACGTAGGCTCCTCCTCGGAGTTTACGATAGCGGCAATCTCGTCGTTGTGCATCTTCATAGCCTCGATGAACGCTGGTTCGAAGTGCTCGGTGCGAATTTTGTCGAATGGAGGGACGCCGAACTCGGTTGTCCACTCCTCGAGAAGAGGGTTAGCCTCCTCGTTAATGGTTTGGCTACCACACGATAGATTCATAGTCATAGCAAACATTAATGACGATAATAGAAAAAGTCGTTTCATCTATAATATTTTTTAATTAACTTTGCAAAGTTAAAAAAATTATTGGCAATGCAACTTTTTTATGCTCCAGAAATTACACTTCCCGAGTACACTTTGTCGGAGGAGGAGTCGAAACACTGCGTTAGAGTGCTTCGTATGCGCGTAGGCGATGAACTGCATATTACCGATGGAAAGGGTAATATGTATCGTTGTAAAGTGTTGAATGACAATGCTAAACACTGCACTGTGGAGGTCGTTGAGACCATCCCCGAATACGAGAAAATGTCGTACCGACTGGTGATGGGTGTAGCCCCCACAAAAAATATAGATCGTTTCGAGTGGTTTTTGGAAAAAGCCACCGAAGTGGGCATCACGGAGGTCTATCCGCTCGAATGCGACCACAGCGAGCGTCGTCAGATTAAGGATGAGCGCGAGGAGAAGGTCATCACCTCGGCGGTAAAACAGTCGCTAAAGGCTTATCACCCAACGCTCCATCCTATGACTCGTTTCAGGGATGTTGTGTCGTTGCCGTTCGAGGGTGATAAGTTTATCGCACACTGCAACGATGCTATGGGCGAGAGGGAGTATTTAGGAAAATTGCTAAAAAAAGGCGCTGATACCCTAATTTTAATAGGTCCAGAGGGCGATTTTTCGGAAGAAGAGATTAACTTTGCACTTGAAAATGGATTTAAGGCCATATCGCTGGGTAAGGAGCGTCTGCGCACCGAGACCGCTGCGGTGGTGGCTACGGTTGTTACGTCGACCATAAACAAGTTATAACTCAAAATAAATAGATGATGTATTTGTACACTTTGTTGGCAGCATTAGTTGTCATAGTGGCTATTTTCCTCACACCATTGCGCTATAAGGTGTGGGTTGCAACAGCCACTATAGCGGCTACTGCTATTGCTGCTTTGACTTTGGTAGTCAAGGCATTCGCGGATGGCACGGTGACTATCGCCTCGTTCTCAACGTCGATGTTTGGCGCTGAGAGTTTTGTGGTCGATAAGTTGTCGTCGCTCTTTTTGTTGATTATATCCATCGCAGCCATTGCCACAGTGCTCTACTCGAGGGGCTATGTTGCGGGATATATGCAGCGCTTCTCCCCTGCGCACTTCTCGTTGCACTACACAGCCCTTGTGCTTTTGGTGGTGTCGATGATGTTGGTGGTGATGTCGAGTGGTGGTTTCTCGTTCCTCTTCTCGTGGGAACTTATGACCATCGCATCGTTCATCCTCATCCTGTTCGAGGCTGACCGCCTCACTACACGTCGCGCAGCACTCAACTACTTGGTTATGATGCACATAGGCTTTATGTTCCTGGTGGTTGGTTTTGTGTTGTTGTACAACGTTACAGGCTCGGCAAACTTCGCGGCTATCCAGGACTACTTCAAGATGCAGGCGCCATTGCCACTGTTCGTTATCCTCTTCATAGGTTTCGGTATGAAGGCGGGTATCTTCCCTATGCACATATGGTTGCCTGAGGCGCACCCTGCAGCACCATCCCACGTCTCGGCTATTATGTCGGGTGTGATGATTAAGACGGGTGTCTACGGCATTATGCGTCTTATGCAGGCTATCGATAACAACACAGAGTTGCTCTACGACGTAGGTTTGATAGTTCTGTTGTCGGGTATCGTAACAGGTTTGTGGGGCGTTATCTTTGCGGCTATGCAGAACGACGTGAAGCGTCTGTTGGCATACTCAAGTATCGAGAACATCGGTGTTATCCTCATCGGTTTGGGTATTGCGGCTGTGGGTCACGCAGCAGGTAGCAACCTTATCGGTATGTGTGGCTTGTGTGGTGCGTTGCTGCACACCGTCAACCACTCGTTGTTCAAGAGTATGCTCTTCTTCAGTGCTGGTAACATCTACTCTATGATGCACACTACAACGATGAACCAGATGGGTGGTCTTGCAAAGCATATGCCCGTGACGGCTATCCTGATGCTCTTCGCTACGGTTGCCATCTGCGCATTGCCACCGTTGAATGGCTTTGTGTCGGAGTTGCTGATTTACATCGGTATGTTCAACGGCGTTAGCGATGGTCACGAGGTGTTGTACTCTATAGCAGGTATCATCGCCTTGTCGCTCATCGGAGGTATCGTCGTCATAGCCTTCACAAAACTCTATGGCGTTGTGTTCCTCGGCTCGCCACGCTCACACCACGTTGCCGAGTCTACAGAGGTGGACAACCTTCGTATTGCCGCTATGGCAATACCTGCCGTGCTGATACTCTTCATCGGTATGTTCCCACAGTATGCCATTCGTCCTATCGCCATTGTTGCCGAGGCTATCTCGGGAGCGGATAACTCCATTGCTGTCAACCACTTCGCCCCAACGCTTCAGTCGGTTAGTGCTGTTGCGTGGGTGCTTGTTGCTATGGTGTTGTTGCTCTTTGTCCTGAAGCATAAGTTGCAGAGCAACCGCAAGATTGAGTATGGCCCAACGTGGGGTTGTGGCTTCACCGCTCCAAATATCCGTATGCAGTACACCGGAGAGTCATTCTCGGAGGGCTTGGAGAGCATTGGCAAGCCTCTTATGAAGAATGCTGTGGATGGTCGTGCGGTTGATAAGTCGGAGATATTCCCATCGCCACACAACTATCGCATCGAGCATAAGGATAAGGTGGACTCGTTGTTTGGTATGTGGTGGGTGAAGATGATGCACCGCATCAACAATTGGGTTATGCGTCTGCGCACAGGTCGTGTGAACAACTACATCACCTTTGCCCTTGCATTCTTCGTTGTGGTGCTCATCCTTACAATTGTAGGTATTCTCTAATCCCAACTTAAAGAATTATGTTAGTAAAACTTCTAAATACATTGCTAATGGTTGCCGTTGCGCTCTCTATCACGGGCGTAATCAACCGTACACGAGCATTGCTCGCCGGAAGAAAGGGTATCCGCTTCTTCCAGCATATCTATAACGTAGGGTTGCAGTTGCGTAAGGGTGCGGTATACTCTACAACAACTACCGCTTTGTTCCGCATCGCACCTGCCGTATATCTCGGTGCTACGATGCTGGCATTCCTCTTTATCCCTGTTGCCGATTTGGAGCCTGTGCTCTCGTTCCACGGCGATATCATCCTGGTTGCCTATCTTTTGGCATTGTCGCGTGTGGCTATCGTCCTTGCTGCTTTGGACACAGGTAGTTCGTTCGAGGGTATGGGTGCTGCGCGTGAGGCTCTCTATGGGGCTTTGGTAGAGCCAGCGTTGATGATGGGCTTGGCTACGTTGGCGCTCTTCTGTGGTTACTCATCCTTTGCCGATATCTTCTCTATGGCTCAGGAACTGAATATGAACCTCTCAGTGGTGCTGTTCCTTGTGGCATATGTCTTCGTTATCATTATGATTATCGAGGGTGGCCGTGTACCCGTGGATGACCCAAAGACCCACCTCGAGTTGACGATGATTCACGAGGTTATGTGTCTCGACTACTCGGGTGTGGATATGGCATTTATCCACATCGCAGGATGGCTCAAGAATAGTATCTTCGCGGTTATCGCTGCCAATGCCATCGCCGTTGCGGTGTCGTTCCATTGGTGGTTTGCTGCGCCTTTGGCAATCCTCATCACTGGTGTTTCGGTGGGTGTTGTTGAGTCGTTGCGCGCTCGTAACAAGTTGTCGCGAAACATCACCTTCATCCTCACCATCGTGGCGATGTCGGCACTTGTGCTTTTGACAGGTTTCTTGCTAATCCAAAACATAGAAATATAATCGAGATATGATACTATCATTAATAATCCTCTACGTTCTGACGCTCATCTATCTCTCGATAGCAGACCGTTTCCGTAACCAAACCTCGATACTTGCTATCCAGGGCTTGTTGCTCTTTGGCATCGCCATAGCGCGTATGCACTCGTTCCATCCTGTGGAGATGGGCTTTATCGTGGTTGAGACCCTTATCTTCAAGGCTATTGTCATTCCGGCAATATTGCTCTATGTCATCAACCGCACAAAGATTAACCGCATACACTCCTCATCGTCGCAGTTCGGAGCATTGGTGATGTCTATCATTGCGCTTGTGGCAAGTTGTACCATAACATACTATATGGCCGACGACCGCACCGATATGATATTCTTTGGCGTGGCGCTCTATGCTCTGCTCTCGGGATTGATTCTCATCGTTATGCGTAAGCGTATCTTCGCTCACCTCATCGGCTTCCTCGTTATTGAGAATGGCGTGTTTATGCTCTCGATGGCTATCGGTGTTGAGTTCCCATTGCTCATCAACCTCGCCATTATGCTCGATATCCTTGTCTCTATCGTAATCCTCGGTATGTTCCTCCAGCGTATGGACAACGAGATTCATACCGACGAGACCGATGCTCTAACCTCTATTAAAGACTAACGCTATGGAAATGCTTATATATATCATAGTATCGCTCTTGCTCGCTGTAGCACCTTTGGCCGTGCGCTCGGAGCGTGCCACACACCTTATCGCAGGTTTGTTCTTCGCAGTGCAGGCTATTGCTTGTACTCTGTTGTTGTGCTTTGGTAGGGTAGATAGCGTTATGCTCTACATCTTCCGTGCCGACACCCTTGCGGTGGTGTTCCACATCCTTATGACTGCGGTGCTGGGCTTCACACTCCTCCACTCATCGTCATACCTCAAGGCTGAGAATGTATCTCTAACATCATACCGCACCTACTACACAATCCTTATGTTGCTGGCATTGGCCATCACCTGTGTATACTACTCGGATAATGTGGCTATGACGTGGGTATTCCTCGAGGCTACTACTATCTGCTCGGCGGGTATCATCTACCACCGCGAGTTCAAGCAGTCACTGGAGGCTACGTGGAAGTATATCTTCGTATGCTCTACGGGTATTGCTATGGCATACCTCGGCATCCTGTTGCTCTCTACGGTTGCTCATCACGGCGCTTTGGACTACGCATCGCTCAAGGAGGTTATTGCCGAGGGTAATACACTATACCTCAAGGTGGCATTCCTGCTTATCGTGGTGGGTTATAGTTGTAAGATGGAGATTTTCCCATTGTACACCGTGGGTGTGGATGCTAACTATGCTGCTCCAGCCCCTGCATCGGCGTTTATCTCTACAGCCCTTGTAAACGCAGGTTTCGTATCTATCTATCGCATCTACTCGTTGTATGCCGCAGCGGGTGAGGTCTTTGTATGGGCACGTCACTTGTTGATTCTCATCGGCGTGTTGTCGTTGGCCGTAGGTGCTATGTTCCTGCGCCGTACCAACAACTACAAACGCTTCTTGTCGTACTCTACCGTAGAGAATATGGGTATCGTTGCCATAGGTATGGGTATCGGTGGCGTGGCGTTGTGGGCTGCGGTGTTCCACGTTATGTGCCACACGCTTGTTAAGAGTTCTATGTTCTTCCAGGTGGGCATTATGCGCCATATCTACGATAGTTACAGCATCAACCGCATCGGTAACTATATGAACATCAACCGTGTGGGTACTATAGGCTTTATCCTCGGCACGTTGGTGTTGCTGGCATTCCCACCATCACCACTCTTCGTATCGGAGGTTATGATATTCTCCGAGATTGTGTCGGTGGGTAGTTGGTGGCTGCTCGCAGCGATGCTCATCCTTATGTGCGTTGTTATCTACTCAATCTGGCGTCGCTCGTTGCGTCTTGGCTATCAGGTAAACCAGGATGAGTTGCACCTCTCGGCCGTAAATCGCCGTTTGTCATACTCTGCAGCGGTGCTCCTCGTTGTGGCTATCGTAGCAGGATTGTGGCAGCCCGACTTCTTGCGTGATGCTATAGATGTTATCATTAATATCGACTAAGGTTATGAAACTATATCATATAACAAATAATAGAGCGACAGCAGTTGCCATAAAGGACATCCCCGTTGTGGAGTATGTCGATTTGTACAACGACCTCAAGGAGCGTATGTCTGATGTGCGCTACCACGTAGGTCACTACTTTGCTGTGGAGATCGAGGAGGGTTTGAAGTTCTATATGATTCTTCTCGATGACGAGACCTCCGAGGTGCTTGTTACATCGTTCATCCCCGACTACTATGCCGAAGGCTTGGCGTCGCTTACGGCTGTTCACCCACAGTTCCACCCCTTCGAGCGCGAGATAAATGAGTTGTATGGCGTGCCTTTCGACTCTCACCCCTGGCTCAAGCCTTTGCGCTTCAGCCACGACCGCCGCGATAAGTCATCAACGATGGATAGTTACCCATTCTATAGCATCGAGGGTGAGGAGTTGCACGAGGTTAACGTAGGTCCTATCCACGCAGGTATCATCGAGCCAGGTGCTTTCCGCTTCATCTGCGATGGTGAGCAGGTGCTCCACCTCGAGATTGCATTGGGATATCAGCATCGTGGTGTTGAGGGCGAGATGGTGCGTAACCAGAATCGTCTGCGCCAGACCCTTATCGCCGAGTCTATAGCGGGAGATACCGCCGTGGGTCACGCTACGGCATATGCCGAGGTTGTCGAGAAGTTGGCAGGTAAGCAGGCTTCCGAGGCGTTGAACATCGAGCGTATGGTGGCTATAGAGTTGGAGCGTATCGCAATGCATCTTGCCGATACGGGTGCTTTGGCCACAGATATCGGCTTCCAGTTGTATCAGGTGGCTTGCGAGGCGTTGCGTACTGTGACCATCAACACATCACAGGCGTGGTGTGGCAACCGTTTTGGCAAGAGCGTGATACGCCCTTGTGGCAGCAACCATCCTCTTACTGCGGAGAAGATTGCTATGATTCGCAAGAACATCGCCGATGTGCGTCGCCGCTACAACGAGGTGCGCGAGGATATCCTCGAGGCTCAGAGCCTTTTGGCACGTTTCGACCAGTGTGGTCTTGTGCCTAAGAGCGAGATGGTGCGCATCGGAGGTGTAGGTCAGGCAGCACGTGCAAGTGGCTTGTTGCGTGACTTGCGTGCTACACACCCTTGGGGCTACTACGCAAATGTTAAGCATAACCCTATCCTGAAGCACGAGTGCGATGTTATGTCGCGCCTGGCAACGCGTATGGACGAGGTGTTGCAGAGCGCTGACTACATAGAGCAGGCATTGGCGAAGTACACGCCTGATGGTGCAATCCCTGCTCCTGATTATGAGGCGCCGTTGGCTGCGGAGGCGTTGTCGTTCTCGCTTGTTGAGGGATGGCGTGGTGAGATATGCCACGTAGCACTTACCGATGCGGAGGGTAATATCGCAAAGTATAAGATTAAGGACCCAAGTGTCCACAATTGGTTGGGTCTTGCCATCGCGGTGCGTTCGGAGGGTATTTCCGACTTCCCTATCAATAACAAGAGTTTTAACCTATCCTACTGCGGTCACGACTTGTAATATTTAAAGTGAAAAGTGAAAGGTGACAAGTGAAAAGTATGGTGTGTTTCACACAGGTTTTTACTAATTCATCTCTCACGTTTACGGTTTTAATTTGAAGAATATGTTTGGAAAAGCAAAGATACTACATAGCCACGGCTGGCAGTATATTCCCGATTTGGATGCTGTAACCCTCACCGAGGAGTTTCGTGGCTTCCCACTCCTAACCGATACAGAGGATAAGGGAGATATAGAGCGCGCTGCGAAGATTTGCCCTACGGGAGCAATCACCGTAGCACCATTCACACTCGATATGGGCCGTTGTATGTTCTGCGGCGAGTGTCAGAAGTGTGCACCTAAGAATATAAAGTTCACAAACGAGCATCGTCTTGCTGCCACACGTCGCGAGGATCTTGTGGTCGAAGCAGGTCAGACCGCTCCAAAGTTCGATACGTCGGTAATCCGTCCCGAGATATCGAAGTATTTCGGTAAGGCGCTGGAGTTGAGAGAGGTGTCGGCAGGTGGTGACTGCTCGGTGGAGATGGAACTTAACGCTACGGGCAACGTAAACTTCGACTTCGGACGCTTTGGTGTGGGCTTCACAGCCTCGCCACGTCACGCCGATGGTCTGGTGCTCACAGGCCCAATCACGAAGAATATGGCAGAGGCCCTCGACATATGTTATAACTCTATCGCCGAGCCAAAGATTTTGATTATCGCAGGCTCGGAGGCGGTGTCGGGAGGTTTGTATGCCGAGAGCGAGGCTGTGGATCGCAGTTTCTTCGATAAGTATCACGTAGACCTTTGGTTGCCAGGAGCACCTACACACCCACTATGCTTCATCGATGGTGTCACACGCCTCAGAAAGAAGTATAACAAAAAGTAGTGGTGTGTAAGCAAATTTTTCTTATCTTTGTTAAAAGTATAGAAATTTATGGAGTATGATGTTATAGTAATAGGCGCAGGTGCTGCGGGTCTTATGGCTGCTGGTACGGCGGCTATGAATGGCCACTCGGTGCTTCTTATGGAGAAGATGGAGAAGGCAGGACGTAAGATACGTATCACGGGTAAGGGTCGTTGTAACCTCACTAATGCCCGCCCTGCGGAGGAGTTCCTCGAGAAGGTGCGTACCAATGTAGACTTCTTCTCGGTGGCCTTTGCGGAGTTTAACAACCGCGCTACGGTGCGCTTCTTCGAGCGTCAGGGTGTGAAACTCGAGACCGAGCGTGGCGAGCGTGTGTTCCCCAAGAGCGGTAAGGCGTGGGATATCGCCAATGCCCTTGTGGACTTCTGCGAGGATAAGGGTGTGAAGATTATGTACAAGACCGAGGTTACGGCTATCGAGACTCTCGGTGGTAAGGTCACAGGAGTGCGCTATCGCAATGCCCGAGGCTTCGAGCGTCGCCAGGAGGCGCAGTATGTTGTGGTGTGTACAGGTGGTGTTAGTTACCCATCTACAGGCTCTACAGGCGATGGCTACGATTTTGCTGCGTCGGTAGGTCACAATATCGAGCCTGTGCGCCCATCGTTGACACCTCTTGTTACGTCGCATCCCCAGAAGGAGTATATGAATGGAGTGCTGCTTAAGAACGTAGGCGCTAAACTATATGTCGACAACGAGTTGGTGCAGGAGGAGTTCGGTGAGTTGGGATTCTCGGAGCGTGGTATCGAGGGCGCAGTGGCGTTACGTATGAGCCGCGATGCTGTGGATGCCATCATCGACGAGAAACGTGTGAAGATTGTCGTGGACCTCAAGCCAGCATTGGACGAGGAGACGCTGCTCGCGCGTATAGACCGCGAGATTGCGGAGATGCAGCCTAACGAGTTCTTCTCAGAGTTGTTGCGTAAGTTGGTGCCTAAGCAACTTGTTGTGCCGTTGGCAAAGGAGGTGGACTTCCACTCTAAGACCTATGTCAGCAAGTTGTCCGAGGCCGAGAAGATGCGCCTTGTGAAGATTCTGAAGGGTATGGTGTTCCCAATCTCGGACTATGCACCATTCCAGTATGCTATCGTCACAGCCGGCGGCGTGGACTGCTCGGAGGTGAATAAGTATACTATGGAGTCTACACTTGTCAAGGGCTTGTACTTCGCTGGTGAGGTACTCGATATCGACGCCAACACCGGAGGATATAATATGCAGGTGGCATTCTCAACAGGTCGCCTTGCAGGACAACTAAAGAAATAGGGTAGTTATGAAGAGGTCGGGTAGAACACTAAAACAACGATTGCAGGATTTGTCATACCTGCCATCCTACATCAGTCGCGCACGTTACTTCCGTGGTCACGGTGTTCACTCGCCATATGTCTATCGTATCGTTCGTCAGGTGTTTATGCAGCGCAAACTCTACGATGCGCAGAGCGCGATATTCCCTGCACTCAGGGAGCGAGGTATCGCAGAGCGTCGTTGCACGGAGATTGCTAACCTTATGACGGTGTGTGAGTACGGAGGTTGGGTTGTGGATACTATGTCGCAAGCCGACATCATCATCGCCACTCTCGATACTCGCTATCCGCAACTCGAGGAGTATGCCGCGTATGCACGAAGCGTAGGCGCTACGTTGTGCATTATGAATCCGTATGACAACCGCGAGCGCTGGGCTGTGTGTCAGCGAATTATCGACGCACACCCCTCGACAACGGTGGATAACAGAGCATACCTGCTAATATTTAATAATCACCTGCCAAAACAGAGGTTTAGACTATGAAAATATATACTAAGACCGGAGATAAGGGCACTACGTCGCTCATAGGTGGCGAGCGTGTGTCGAAGTGTGATTTGCGTGTTGAGGCGTATGGCACTGTTGACGAACTTACAGCATACCTCGCCTTTCTTGCCGATACGCTGATGACAGATGAGCGTTGCACGGCGGTCAGCGGCGTTGGTAATACACTCTCGGAGCGCATAGTGGGGGAGTTGCGAGGCATAGAGTCGCAACTTATGACTGTCGCTGCTCTGTTGGCCGTAGGCAAGGGCGGTGAGGGTAAGATTGCCCCTGTCGCCGATGAGCGTGTAGAGGAGTTGGAGAGGGCTATAGATGCTATGCAGGCAGAGATTCCTGCCATCACCAAGTTCACAATCCCGGGTGGTCACCGCACAGTGTCGCTATGCCATATCTGCCGTACGGTGTGCCGTCGTGCCGAGCGTGCTGCGTTGCGTGCTGCGGAGGTCACAACGGTTGATGAGTCGGTGTTCCGATATCTCAATCGCCTGTCGGATTACCTCTATAACCTCGGTAGACTGCTCACAGAACGCTTGCACGTTGAGGAGATTCTGTGGATTCCATAATGTTGGGAATGTGCTGAGTCTCAAATAATTTAGCCGATAGTGTTGGAGATATAAAATTATTTTATACTTTTGTGCGCTAAATCGGCACATAAGTGCGTTACTAAAGAAATTTAAAACTTAAATCGTAATACTATGTATTGGACACTTGAACTTGCATCGAAGTTGGAGGATGCACCTTGGCCAGCAACCCGCGAGGAGTTGATTGACTATGCAGAGCGCTCAGGCGCACCATTGGAGGTTTTGGAGAATCTCCGCGAGATCGAGGATGAGGGCGATATCTATGAGTCTATCGAGGACATCTGGCCCGACTATCCCGCAAAGGACGACTTCTTCTTTAACGAGGAGGAATATTAGTCGCTTGATAAAGGTTATAAACCTATAAATCAGCAAATTACAAAGACCGATTGGGCAGTCCAGTCGGTCTTTTTTTGCCCAAATACTACCCAAAAACTACCCAAAATTGAGCGAAAACTGCCCAAATACTGCCCTGAAACTATGACCAAATCCTCCCTAAAATAAGAGTAGTAAGTGAGGGGTGGCACACTGCCCAAACACTGCCCTGACGCTGTCTGGGGCACTTTTTGCAAGAAAGCGAGCAACTCTAAAAAACCACTCTTTGAGGTCAAAAACTTACCCATAATTACCCATCTTCACTGCCCAGAAACAAAAAAGGACAAAACCGAAGTTAAGTTAGTGTGAATTTCAATGTATATACTTAGCTATTTAACTTATTTGCTTAAAGTATTCAAGAAATAGCATAGTGCCATGTCAACTGTTTATTAATTCTAACTAAGATTTGCGAATTGAGTCTTAAATTAATTGTAATTATGGCGTTTGAAATTGATGTTATATCCGATTTATGGCGTTGTAATGAATGGTTTTATCCGATTTATGGCGTTTGAATTAAAAAAATCACTATATTTGCAATATCATATAACATTAAGTAAGTCATTTACTTGAGCACTGAACATCAAAGGTTAAATTAATCATCCAAACACTTGGCGAATTCAAGAACATCTCCCAATAGCCAAGTCTTCTCCTCATTGTGACCAATCAACCACCAGTCCTTGTCAGTCTTGATGTTGACACACTCTCTGGGGGTATATGCTCGACCTAACTCTACAACTCCAAGATCAACATCTTTGGGCGAAGGCTCGAT
>JAFOCZ010000023.1 GCA_017380955.1 Alistipes sp. | reverse complement strand
TACCCATAACTACCCATCTCTACCCATAACTACCCATAATTACCCTGACACAAGAAATGTCATTCTGAGCGAAGTGAAACGAAGTCGAAGAATCTCCTCGCTATAAACTCATTGTCAGTGGGTTATACAACGAGGAGATCCCTCGGCTACGCTCGGGATGACATAGTATAGTATCACCATCGCCTCAACGAGGCGACACATTACTAATTACTAATTACTAATTACTCATTACTCATTAACAAACTTGTTCCCGTTGCATCGTTCCAAAACATAGGGAAATGGAACAGTGAAACAGCAACGACTGCCCTGTGTGCCAAAAATGGCACAGGGTGTCATCGCAGTGTGACAAAATGTCAGTCACGACAAGCAGTTTGTCATACCCCGAAACACTTTTGCCATAGTTTTGGCATATTTCTGCGTTTGGTACACCATTTGTTCTATACCCTGTCAAACGACAAAAATAATTTAATAACATAATACATTTTGAACTATGAGTAAGATTATTGGTATTGACTTGGGTACAACAAACTCGTGTGTGGCTGTTATGGAGGGTAACGAGCCTGTGGTAATTCCTAACGCCGAGGGTCATCGCACTACACCTTCTGTAGTTGCGTTCACCGAGGGTGGCGAGCGTAAGGTTGGCGACCCTGCTAAGCGTCAGGCTATCACAAACCCTAAGCGTACGGTGTTCTCTATCAAGCGCTTTATGGGTGAGCGCTACGACGCAGTATCTGCGGACATCGCACGCGCTCCATACTCTATCGTCAAGGGTGACAACAACACCCCTCGTGTAGACATCGACGACCGTCAGTATACCCCACAGGAGATCTCGGCAATCATCCTTCAGAAGATGAAGAAGACCGCTGAGGACTACCTCGGTCAGGAGGTTACAGAGGCGGTAATCACCGTTCCTGCATACTTCTCAGACTCACAGCGTCAGGCTACGAAGGAGGCAGGTGAGATTGCGGGCTTGAAGGTACGTCGTATCATCAACGAGCCTACAGCCGCTGCGTTGGCATATGGCTTGGACAAGAAGCAGAACGATATGAAGATTGCGGTGTATGACCTTGGTGGTGGTACCTTCGATATCTCAATCCTGGAGTTGGGCGATGGCGTATTCGAGGTAAAGTCAACAAATGGTGACACACACCTCGGTGGTGATGACTTCGACCACGTTCTCATCGACTATATGGCTGAGGTGTTCAAGGCTGAGCATGGCATCGACCTTCGTCAGGATCCTATGGCGTTGCAGCGTCTTAAGGAGGCTGCCGAGAAGGCGAAGATTGAGTTGTCATCGGCAACTACTACCGACATCAACCTCCCATACATTATGCCTGTGAACGGCATCCCACAGCACCTTGTGATGACCCTCACACGCGCTAAGTTCGAGCAGTTGTGCGACCACCTTGTGCAGAAGACCATCGAGCCTTGCCGCACAGCGTTGCGCGACGCAGGACTCCAGGCATCGCAGATTGACGAGGTTATCCTCGTGGGTGGCTCTACACGTATCCCTGCCATCCAGCGTGTTGTAGAGGAGTTCTTCGGCAAGACCCCTAACCGCTCGGTAAACCCTGATGAGGTTGTTGCTGTAGGTGCTGCAATCCAGGGTGGTGTTCTCACAGGCGAGGTTAAGGATGTGTTGTTGCTCGACGTCACACCACTCTCACTCGGTATCGAGACTTTGGGCGGTGTTATGACACGCCTTATCGAGGCTAACACCACAATCCCTACACGCAAGACACAGGTGTTCTCTACGGCTGCCGACAACCAGCCATCCGTAACTATCAACGTCTGCCAGGGTGAGCGTGCTATGGCTGCCGATAACAAGTCTATCGGTCAGTTCAACCTCGACGGCATCCCTGCAGCGCCACGCGGCGTGCCACAGATTGAGGTTACGTTCGATATCGACGCCAACGGTATCCTCAACGTATCGGCTAAGGACCTCGGCACAGGCAAGGAGCAGAAGATTCGCATCGAGGCATCGAGCGGTCTCACCGACGCAGAGATTCAGCGTATGCGCGACGAGGCTAAGGCCAACGAGGCTAAGGATAAGGCCGAGAAGGAGCGTATCGAGAAGATTAATATGGCGGACTCTAACATCTTCGCATCGGAGAAGAACCTCAAGGAGTATGGCGACAAACTCCCTGCAGACAAGAAGTCGGCTATCGAGGATGCCCTCGCTAAGTTGAAGGAGGCACACAAGAGCCAGGACATTGCCGCTATCGACTCATCTATCGAGGCGTTGAACGCGGCTTGGCAGGCAGCATCACAGGATATCTACGCACAGCAGCAGGCTCAGGGTGCACAGGGTGCTCAGGGTGCAGGTGCTCAGGGTGGTGCAGAGCAGCAGCAGGCACAGCCTGAGGATGTAGAGTTCGAGGAGGTTAAGTAATAGCGACATACTGTTACGACAAGAGGGAGTGTTCCAACGCGGACATTCCCTCTCTCTTTTCTGTATTATACGACAAAAGGTCAGCCCCGAAAGACTGACCTTTTTAACGTGCACACGCTATAAGCCGAGTTCTGTACCTCCAATGGAGGCCTCTATCATTTATCTACGACTATGGTCACCCATAGCCTCCAGCAACCTACCCCCCGACATCGGACGAGCAGCCCTTAATTGTCGGTATACACGGTCTTGCAACCCACGAGACGCACAGCCGAGGCGTATTGCTACCCTCGCGGTGGGCTCTTACCCCGCCTTCTCACCCTTACCCTTGCGGGCGGTTATTTTCTTCTACGTTACTATACCCTCACGGACATCAAGCCATTAACTTGCGTGGTGCTCTACGTTGCTCGGACTTTCCTCAAACACGATACGTGTCAGCGATAGAGCGCATATGCCGCGACAAAGATAAGAAAAAAAAGTGAAAGGTGAAAAGTGAGAAGTGAAAAGTAAGGCGTCTGCGACGCGATTTTAAAGGGAAAAGTGAAAAGTGAAAGGTGAAAAGTGTGGTATATATATATGTCATTCTGAGCGAAGCGTAGCGGAGTCGAAGAATCTCCTCGCAGGGCGCACCGTT
>JAFOCZ010000194.1 GCA_017380955.1 Alistipes sp. | reverse complement strand
AGGTTGAGATAGGCAACTCTGGCTTTCAAGGTATCAATAGCCGGATCGGGATTTGCGTCGCTATAGATCATGTTTGGTCCTGTAGGGTAAACAAAACCCATAGGAAAATAGTTTGACATATGTATGGTCTCCTTTCGTGAAATAGAAAAGCCTATTCCACCTGTTGTTTAACATAAGTGAAATAGGCTTTTTGAGGTGGCGTTGGCTTATTTGTTGACAGCCTGGACCCATGCAACGGTGCCGGGGAGGTCGTATTTCGTCCAGAGCGCGCGGTTATGTGCGATCCTGGCGATAGCTTCCTCCAAATCCAGCAGACGAGTTCCGTGGGGTGAGTTCTCTTCCAGTGCCTTCTTGGTAATACTGGTCAAATGCTCATACACATCCAGGAATGTACATCCGGAACCATTGGGCCAATCGTTGCGGATCTCTTCCTCAACCTGACCGCCCCATTTCTGTGGAATCTGAGCCTTTTTGCACAGACCAACAAAGGTGTTTGCAGGATACTCGATGGAAGTTTCCAGCATTGCGGGAACCAGCTCCTTGATGTCGTAGTCCAATTGAGAGTACAGGAGCTGTGCTTCCTGGCGGAACTTACGGATACCGGACAGACGGTTGCCAAATTCGTCGAATTCATAGGGCATCACATGGCTGACCCGGACACCTTCGCCAATGGGCATCAAGTGTCCGGGGGAAAGTTGCAGATAGGTCAACAGCTTTGCAGCTTCGCCGGTGGTGTCAGAGCTTCTGAATTCAACAACGGGGATGATTACCTGACCGGGAGCCAGGGTTCTGCCGTGTGCTGCCAGAATTGTACGGTATGTATCCGTAACGGTTTGCGCAGCATCGGGGTACTGAAACTTGGCGACGGTGAGGCTGTGAGAGACACAACCGGAAATGAATTCCGGATCACCTAGATACTGGTCAAGGTCGTCTGTAATATTCAGCAAATCCGTGATTGGCATATGCTCATACTTCGGACTGACGATTGCGGCGACTTTACCGGCTCTGCGCATGATAGTGGAATGTTCTCTGCAACCGGTTAAGAGAGCAGTCAGAGCGATTGCCTGCTGGCTTTTTTCGGGGCGGAACAATCCTTCGCCACGGATGCTTACCGTAGACAGCAGTGAAGGCATGGCGCAGTCTCTCAGGCATTCTTCTTTATCGTCGTAGTTGATCATAAGACCACAGTTATCGGCGGTGTCTAGAAGAATTTCCTTGGGGATTGTGTGTCCCGAAATGTTGAAGTAGATCTCTGCTTCCATAGGGGTGTCCATAGGAGTTATGACCATTTTCTTGATATCACGTTCCCAGGATGTGTTGTCCTCCAGGTCTGTCTGAGCTTTTTTTAAGTCGAGGTATTCCCCCTTGCCAAAGTTCAGATAGTAGGAGTCTTCGGTGATTTTTTGTGTTGCTGCCATAATGATTTCTTCCTTTCTTTTTTTACATTTTAATATTTTTATGTTTTTGCGTACAAAATAAAAAAGACAGTTATTCCTGTAACACAAAAGGTCCGTAAAAAAACGAACGCTTAGGATGCAGGTATAACTGTCTTTGAAATAAGGGGTTATGATATTTATGGAGTTAAAAATAAAAAAGTCCGACACTCCGGCCAGATTAGGCACAGTCGTCGGGTGGTGTGGGGTGGTACATACGTCCTTGGAACGGACAAACCACTCCGACGTTGGGGCATTACCCGCGCCATAGGTCTCCAGTACCACACCACGAGCGCCGCTGTCGAGCAACATAGCGCGTAGCGTAGCAGGACGGATGCCTGGGAACAACTTAACCACCACGATATCGTCGGTCATAGTCTCGCTGATGCGGAACTCATCCGAGAAGTCGGGGGCATAAGGTGCTATTGCCGAGTGGTTGTATTGGATGTTGACACCCACCTCAGCCAATGGTGTATAGTTAAACGATGCAAATGCATTCAGGGCCTCGGCACTCAACTTTGTGGTGCGGTTGCCTCTGAAGAGATGATTCTGGAAGTACAACGCCACCTCGGGAACTAACGGAGCGCCATCCTCGGTCTTTGCGCCGGCAATCTCGATGGCTGTGATAAGATTCTCACGACCATCGGTGCGCAAGATGCCGATAGGAATCTGGCTTCCGGTGAATATCACAGGCTTCGCGAGATTCTCGAGCATAAAACTCAATGCCGATGCCGAGTAGGACATTGTGTCGGTGCCGTGAAGAATCACGAAACCGTCATACTTGGCATAATTATCGCGAATCATACGCGCCATAACCACCCAGTTCTCCACCGACACATTCGATGAGTCTATGGCAGGCGTGATTGATATCGCCTCGATATCTACTTTTAGGCGTTTTAGCGAGGGGAACTCCTCGTATATACCGCTGAAATCAAAAGGTACCAACGCGCCAGTAGCCTCGTCGGTCTTCATACCAATGGTACCTCCGGTATAGATGATAAGTATTGATGAACGCTTCATAACTGAAGTTGTTGCGCGGCTTTAGTGTCGCACTAATCCATACAAAGGTAGACAAAATTTATGAATGGCGAACATTTTTTCGCCTATAAGTTTCTTTTCCACCACGTTTTTCTCTTTTTTTAGGGATATTTATGCACAATAGCACGCTATATGCAGAATATCTCCTTTGCCGTTGCGGTGGTCAGAGCATCGACTCTTTCGGGCGAAGTGTTGTGTATTTCGGCAATCTTGCGACACACATACTCCACATACGACGGCTCGTTGCGCTTGCCACGATGGGGCACAGGGGTGAGGTATGGCGAGTCGGTTTCGAGGAGTAACAACTCCAGAGGCATCTCGGCAACTACCCTATCCAATCCGCTATTCTTGAACGTAACAACGCCACCTATGCCAAACGCAAACTCGCCGCAGCGAAGCAACTTACGCGCCATATCCACATCCGAGGCATAGGCGTGGAAGACACCACGCAGACCCTTGCCACGATACGTTGCAACGGCATCAAGCATCTCCTTGTAGGCATCGCGCGTATGTATCACAACGGCCTTGTTATACTTGAGAGCCAACTCCAATTGGGCATGCAGCACCTCGCGCTGGATATTATAGAAGTCCCTACTCCAATATAGGTCGAGACCAATCTCTCCCACGCCACACAATGGCACAGGGGCATCACGCAGAAGACGTTCCACCATATCCAACTCCTCCATCCAGCGAGGATTATCATTCACGGACGTAGGGTGCAAACCTGCCATAGCCCTACATCGTTGCGGCTCGGCCTGAGCCAGAGCGAGCATACGTTCACGGCTCTCGGAGTCTATATCCGGGAGCAACATCATCTCCACACCATTATCCCACGCGCGCTGCAAAGCCTCACTGCGGTCGGCATCAAACTCCTCGGCATATATGTGTGAGTGAGTATCAATCATAACACAATTTTTTAGACGTTATACCTATTTATAATAAGGGGAGTATTGCAAATAGGCTCTCCATCCCCATCAAATTCTCTCGTATCGCTGTCCTGGCAAGGCGCGTATCAGACCCCTCATCTCGAGTTCTATGACCACCATCGACAACCCTCCTATGGACAACCCCGTTGTCTGCTGCAACTGTGCCCAGTCTGCCGTAACACCCGAAGATATAGCCTCCAGCACCGCCATCTGCTCTGCGGTGAGCGACTCCAAGATATCGTCACCACCATCCGCCACAACATCTGCCTCACGCACCGTCGTCTGCCAATCCATATCCTCGATAATGTCGTTTGCCGTGAGCACCATACGCGCCTTACCGCTACGGATAAGGTTGTTGCTACCCATAGACGACGAGTCGGTGATGCGTCCCGGCACAGCCATAACAGTGCGGTAGTAGCCATCGGCGATATCTGCCGTTGCCAAAGAGCCTCCCGATAGTGGCGACTCCACAACCACAGTTCCCATACTCAGCGCCGCGATGATACGGTTGCGCGAGATGAACATCTTGCCATTCTGCTTGGTCTGTGAGTGTAGTTCCGACACCAGAGCACCACCGTTGCGCAGTATGTCATCTGCCAATGCACGATGTGGCGCTGGCGTAACCTCGGGGAGCACACTCGCCACCACAGCCACTGTTGCCACGTTATGGGTAAGCGCAGCACGGTGGCACGCAGCATCTATGCCATATGCCAAGCCACTCACGATACACAAATCGCTGACCTTCTCGGCAAGACCACCAACAAGTTTATCAACTACATACACACCCGATGACGATGCCTCACGAGTACCTACCATCGACAGTGTGCGTTTGGTGAGTGCCGCAACGTTTCCCTGCACAAAGAGCACGTGGGGTCTGTCCTCCGCCTCGCGCAATAGTGGTGGATAGTCCTCATCACCTGCTGCGATGATGCAAATATTGTGTCGTCGGCAATACTCTATCTCGCGCTCGGCATCCCTGAAGCACTCCTTAGAGACTATCTGCTCGGCGACATCCTTACGCAGACCATAGTGTGCCGTGAGTTGACCCTCGGACATAGCAAAGACCTCCTCGGCACTACCCACAGCGTCAAGGAGTTGCACGATACCTCGACTTCCCAAGCCTCGTACAAAGAGCAGAGCAAGATCCTCAATCGTCATAATCCAAGCAATTAGTAGTTTACATTCGGCACATAGTCGAAATACCTCGCACCGAACTTTATATAACAAAGTTAAGCAAAATTATGATATATGTAACTCTACACCACCAAAAATTGCTCAGTTATGAAAAACTTTCGTACATTTGCCACGTCAAACAATTTCAACTATGAAGCAGATATTTAAGACTATCGCCATAATCATTGCGCTATGCGTGCTCGCCGTAGCGTGCGTCGAGGATAACGAGTTTATCCTTCCCGAGGATCCCAACACCGAGAAACCCGAGGGTGGCAATGAGGATAATAAGGAGAATGGTGAGGATGACGGAAAAGAGGATGGCAAGGATGATGGCGGCAAGGATGAGCCTACGCCCGAGCCCCCTATCTACAACGACTACCCCGACACGGCGTGGGCAGCCGGAGAGTTGGACTGGGTATTCGATATGAACGTGCTTCCCGAGATTCGCATCTCGGTAACAGAGGAGCAGTGGAACGAACTCCTCAAGGAGTATGACCGTGACAGCAACACTGCGGAGTATGTACACTGCGACGCAGAGTTTAAGTCGAAGGGTGAGACCCATAACTTCGTGGATGCAGGATTGCGCCTCAGAGGTAACACCTCACGCCGCCGCCCCGAGGGTAATGGTGGTGAGATGCACAAGCGTGACAATGCCGACTGGCACCACTGCCACTTTATGCTCAACTTGCGCAAGTATCAGAAGGATGATGCCCACGAGTTGCACAACGTGCGTAAACTACACCTCAAATGGCACAAGGATGACCGTGCCTACTGCCGTGAGTTATACTGCTACGACCTCTTCCGCCGCT
>JAFOCZ010000193.1 GCA_017380955.1 Alistipes sp. | reverse complement strand
TCCACAGCATCCTTTACGATGCGGCGAAGTATCGCCTCATCCTCAACTATCAATATTCGTCGTTTAGCCATATATCGGAAGTGTTATTTCAAATTCAGAGCCTTTGCCTACTGTGGAGTGTAAATGTATCGTTCCGCCGTGACGCTCTACGATATTCCTAACATAATATAATCCAAGACCATAACCCTTGGTATCGTGGCGATTGCCTTGCGAAATGCGATAAAATTTGTCAAATACTCTGCGTTGCTCGCTTGGTGCAATACCTATTCCGTTGTCTACTATACGTATCACAGTGTTATTAGTTGTATTTAACACCATAGGTCTACTCGTGCAATACTTTATGGCATTATCCACTAAAGCACTAAGCATCGATAGCATCTGCATACGGTCAGCCATAATCTCAATATCAGCAGGTATATCAATTCTCCACTCCACTTCACGCTCCTGGTATTTAAGGTCAAAGGTGGAGCGTACTTCCGCCACTATGTCCTCTGCGTTGCATCGCTCGATTTTTAAATCATGCTTCTCAAACTCTTCGGTAGATGTGCGAAGTATCTCCTCTACCATATCCCCAAGACGACTCAGTGCAGATAGCGACATATCGAGGTATTCGTTACGCGTAGTCTTGTCGCTGGCGATAGTCTCGGAGTTGCGTAATGCATCTGTAGCGGCATATGCTGCTGCAATAGGAGTCTTGAGTTCGTGTGTTATGTTGTGCGTAAGGTCACGACGTATCTGCTCGAGGCTCTTTGCGCGAAATAGCGTGTGGAGCAGATAGCCAAACGCCGCCGTTAGCACCACGATAGAGAGGAGTTGAAGGATGAGCATCCATCGCATACTTGCCATAATTGCCGAATGAGGGTCGTCAACAGCAAGGCGGAGTGTCAGCGGCGTGAGACTCTTGTCAAACTCTATATGTCGCTCATCGATATCCTCGCTATTTATAACCCAAATAGGCTCAGATGCGTGGTCTGTTATTAGGAGTACCGAAATCGTAAAGTGAGACCCTATGCCCGAGGTGCGCAACTCCTCCTGAAGAATGGTTTGTAGGCGTGAGATATCGGGGAGGGTGTAGTTACCGTTGCTGTGACGCGACACATATTGCCACGTCGCCTCCTCGAAGATACTCTCTATCTGGTTGCGATATGTGTCGCGCATATTTCTATAGGTATCCACCGCCCAGATAACCTCTACCACGGCGAGAAGCACCAACGAGAATATGCCACTAAGCAGCACTATGGTAAAACTTCGCTTTTTCATATTGCAAAGGTATGAAAAAATCAGTAGGGTAGACCGCCTCTTTGGAAAGTTTAACACTATTTAACATTCGCCTTAACACTCTTTAACATAAAAGGTTTGGCAACAGAGATAATCCATACTACCTTTGCACTAACAAAAAGCAGCTGCCGTACGTAACATTTAAAACCTAAAAAACTATGAAACGACTATTATCAATGTTTGCATTTGCCATAGTGGCAATGACAACAACAGCATCGGCTCAAGAGCCTCTGTTCATCATAGATGGCGCAATATCTTCGCTTGAGATTGTGAAGCAGATAGCCAAGGATATCGTGAGCATCGAGGTTGTCAACGACAGTGAGACTTTAAGAACTTATGAGAAGGGTATGAAGATGATTCCTAACTCACTTACCAGCGTGGTAGTTGTCACAACTAAGGCTTATGAGGGTCAAGACGATGAGTGGCTCGCCGTGGAGGAGATGCCAACGTTTATGGGTGGCGATCTTAACACCTTCCGCAATTGGGTAATGCAGAATATTCGCTATCCTGAGGAGGCTACAAAAAAGGGCGCAGAGGGTAACGTGGTTGTAAACTTCTGCGTAGGCAAGGATGGATATATCAAGGAGAGCCGCATAACAGTATTGAAATCCCCCGACAAACTACTCTCTGATGAGGTGATTCGTGTGTTGAAGTCATCGCCACAGTGGACTCCAGGCAAGCAGAAGGGTAATCCTGTTGTAGTGCAGTTCACACTCCCCGTGGGCTTCAAGGTTGTCAAGGATGTAGAAGTTGTAACCTTTCAGTAGTAGATATCGCACTAACCAATAAGCAAATAGGCGACCTTCATCGGGTCGCCTATATTGTTATATAAGGATTAGGATTCTTTACTTTGTACCATCGTATTTTACGGGATACTCGCCGCACATAAAGTTGAGTGTCATAGTGTCGTTAGTAATCTCTCCCGTAAGGTTGGTGATCGTAAACTTCTCAAATGGACTGCCCATAGCATATGGCACGATACTGTCGCACGAGATGGTGTAACAACCGGTATCATAAGTCTCGTAATCTACACCCTCGACAACCATATCGAGTTTGATTGGCATACCCGATGCAAACTTCACCTTATACATAACGAAATTCAATTTATCTCCCTTAATCTCGTAATCTACCTCTACAGCATCCTGGGTGTAGAATGTACCATCGTTCTGATCCACATTCATAGTACCTGAGTAGCAACTATTATCATCAGGATTCTTGGGAAGGTTGTTATTATGTCCGTTAGTACAAGATGTTGTCACGATTATGGACAACAGCAGTCCAAAGATTGTTGATAGTTTTTTCATAAGTTATTGTTTTAAAGTTATTTGGTTATATGCTTACTGAAATTCGTATTCCAAGTTGTGTTGGTGTTCCCTTTGAGAAGAACTCCTCGCCTACGGACTTGAAGTAGAAGACGTTGTAGTCGGTATTGGTGAGGTTTCTCCCCCATAGTGTGAGTGTGCAGCGCTGCATACGCAACATAATCTGCGCACCGAACACCGAGTAGAAATCCTGGCGTAGTGTGTTCGCCTCGTTCCAATATATGTCGCCGATACCTCGCCAATCTGCCGACAGGGTAATCTGCTTTAGGTGCTTATTATCCACCAACCACGTATAGCCAACCATTGCCGAAAGAGTATTCTGTGGGGCGTAGGGGAGGTAGTTACCTACATAATCCGCCATACCATCGTTATACTCGCGGAAACGAGCATTAGTATATCCATAGTCGGCACGGATGCTGAGACCACGGTAGTTGTATTCGGCAGATAACTCCGCGCCGATGCTTCGTGCACGGGCAGCGTTGGACATCATACGACCTGTGTTATTACCCTCGGGGAGTACAGTCACCTGCTGGTCGAAGCACTCAATCCAGAAGAGCGATGCGTCGAGGTGCAGACCATTTACAGGCGATAGGTGTGTGCCTATCTCGAAGTTCCAACTTGTCTCGGGCTTGTAGCGTGTTGCCGATGCCGAGTCGTATGTCGCAGTGCCCACACCGTCAAGTTCCACGCCCAAAGCATTCATCATATCGTTCATCATCTGCATCTGCAATATGTCGGAGAAAATCTGTGTATTGAAACCTCCACTCTTATATCCACGCGTTACTGTGGCGTAGAGGTTACCAATCGGCATATTATACTCCACTGCTATCTTTGGCAGGATCTCGAAGAACAACTGTTGCTCATCGCCCTTAAACGACGAGTGCACAGGGATGAAGTTATAGTCGTTGCTGCCATCGAGTTTACCAAAGCGCACCGAGATATCACCCCACGAGTTATAATCCATAGAGGTGTACTCGAGGTCTATGCGCACACCAGCAGTGAGATTCCAGCGTCCCAACTTTATATCGGACTGATGATATAAAGCAGCGCCGTATGTGGGGATATTAAACTCACTGTGAATCACGAAACTATCATTTGGAATATCCAAACCATAACCAGGGAATACATTGCCGATATTCGTGTTAGTATTGTGGAGTATCAATCCCTCGATACCATCGCGCTTGAACTTTACGGGCGAGGACATATCGAGCCACTTGCCAAAGAGAAATGCTCCAGATATCCACTGCCAGCGCTGCAAAGGATTGGCGTTGCGAATTACAATCTCTTCCGTCAGGGTATGCTCCTTTTGCATCTGCTGCATCGTAAACATCGACCTTGGCGAGAAGTCCTGGTCGAGGGTCATACAATCGTCGAGATACTGATAACTTGTGATACTCGATATCGATATTTTATCGTTGTGGTAACGCGCCACAAAACCCTCGTTGATAGTCAGGCGCTCATATCCCGATGGGTCGTTGTAGTTGATAGCCTCGGTAGTATTGCTATCAGGAAGATAGTGATGATAGGCATAGCCACCCTCATTGGTGTAACCCACAGACAGGCTATTGTCGAAATCCCACAAGCCCTTATGTCCGAGCATCCTAACACGCACAGAGCCGCTATCGCCTCTATCACACATCTCATCGGTGTACTCATTAACAAAGTGACCACCATTATGGTTGAATCCCGCCGTTACCGAGATACCGAAATTAGCCTTTGGGCGAGCATAATATCCAAGTGATGCGCGCGCCGATGTTAGGGTAGAGTATTCGGCCATAGCGCGCAACCCCTGCCACGCCATAGGCGATAGGGTAGTTATGTTCATCACACCACCCGAGGTGTTACGACCATAGAGCGTACCTTGTGGGCCGCGTAGCAACTCCACACTGCGGATGTCGTAAAAATCAAAATCAAAGGAGTTTTTGTTCATCAGCGGCACGTTGTCGAGGGTTATGCCAAGCACCGGCTGGTCAATTCGCGAGCCAAAGCCACGAACATATATCGACGACGTTATAGATGAGCCATAGTCGGGTTGATAGAAGTTTGGCGCTAATGCTGTTAGTTCCTTCACTGATGCTACGCCACGCTCCTCGAGGCGCTGCATCGTGAGAGATGTTGTAGATATTGGTGTAGAGCGTTTGTCGCTACCCTTTATAGATGCCGTTATCTCCACCTGCTGAATCTTGCGATATATCGTATCGGCAGGCTCCTCCGCCATTGCCGATGTTGTGGAGATAAGGATAAATAATGCTAATATGTTAAATAATTTTTTCACGAGTGCAAAGATACACCACCAGGACAAATCATACAACTATCATTTATGGTAGTTTTTTATTCACAATTCATATGTTTATCCTCAAAAGTGATGACTTCGGTGTACGAAAAAAGGGTCGTAACGAATTACAACCCTTTGATAGTATAATCTGCTTAGATTACTTTTGTAAAGGCATCTTGTCAAGACGACGCTGGTGACGACCACCCTCGAACTCAGTCTCAAGCCATACGTTGAGCATCTCCAAAGCCTCGTCGTTGGTGATGAAACGTGCAGGCATACTCAATACGTTGGAGTTGTTATGCTGACGTGAGAGTTTTGCAATCTCAGGAATCCAGCAAAGTGCTGCACGAACGCTCTGGTGCTTGTTCAATGTCATAGAGATACCCTCACCTGAGCCACAGAGAGCAACACCGCGCTCCAACTCACCATTGTCGATAGCCTCGCCAAGTGCGTGAGCGAAATCAGGGTAGTCACAAGACTCCTCAGAGTATGTACCGAAGTCCTTAACCTCGAAACCCTTTGTTGAGAGGTAACCTACCAAAAACTCCTTAAGGTCGTATGCTGCGTGGTCGCAAGCAATACCAATTTTCTTGTCCATTTGTTTTATTGTTTTAAGGTTGAATATTACTCTTACTCCTTTGATGCACGCTTGCGGTCTACCTCCGAGAGCAAAATCTTACGCAGACGCATAGACTTTGGCGTAATCTCTACGTACTCATCCTCACGGATATACTCCAATGCCTCCTCCAACGAGAAGATTACCGGAGGCGCGATTGAGGTCTTCTCATCCGAGCCCGATGCACGCATATTTGTCAACTGCTTCGCCTTGGTAACGTTAACAGTGATATCGTTAGAGCGTGTATGCTCACCAATCACCTGACCGCAGTATACCTGCTCCATAGGCGAGATGAAGAACTTACCACGATCCTGCAACTTGTCGATAGAGTATGCATATGCCGTACCTGTCTCCGATGCGATGATAGCACCCACATTGCGGCTCTCGATATCTCCCATCCAAGGCTCGAAGTCCTTGAGGCGGTGTGTCATAATAGCCTCGCCAGCAGTAGCAGTAATCATCGATGAACGAAGACCAATGATACCTCGCGATGGAATCAGGAACTCGAGGCGTGTGCGCTCATTTGCCGACTCCATATTCACCAACTGACCCTTACGGCGTGTTGTAAGTTCGATAACCGTACCAGCGTACTCATCAGGGCAATCTACGGTCATCTCCTCCACAGGCTCGCACTTCACACCATCTATAACCTTTGTGATAACCTTTGGCTGACCTACCTGCAACTCATAACCCTCGCGACGCATAGTCTCGATAAGCACCGAGAGGTGCAACACACCACGACCATATACCATAAACGAATCGGCATTCTCACCTGGCTCTACACGCAACGCAAGATTCTTCTCCAACTCGCGGTCGAGACGATCCTTAATATGGCGCGAGGTAACATACTTACCATCCTTACCGAAGAATGGTGAGTTGTTGATAGTGAAGAGCATAGACATTGTAGGCTCATCAATAGCGATAGGTGGCAGTGGCTCAGGATTTGTGAAATCACAGATAGTATCACCAATCTCGAAGCCCTCGATACCTACAAGTGCGCAAATCTCGCCACACTCCACACGCTCGGCCTTTGCCTTGCCAAGACCCTCGAAGACCATCAAGTCCTTAACCTTAGTCTTTACCAACGAGCCATCGCGCTTGGCGAGTGTAACGTTCTGTCCTGCGCTCAACGAGCCGCGAGTAACCTTACCTACGGCGATACGACCTACATATGGTGAGTACTCCAACGATGTTACGAGCATCTGCACAGTGCCATCCACTGTCTCAGGCTCTGGAATCTCGTCGATGATAGTATCGAGAAGTGGGGTGATAGAGTCGGTGCGCTCGCTTGCTACGTGAGACATCCAGCCCTGCTTTGCCGAGCCATAGATGGTCTTGTAGTCCAACTGTTCCTCTGTAGCACCAAGGGTAAACATCAAGTCAAACACCTGCTCGTTTACAACATCTGGGCGGCAGTTCTCCTTATCAACCTTGTTGATGACAACGATAGGCTTCTTGCCCAACGACAATGCCTTCTGCAACACGAAACGTGTCTGTGGCATAGTGCCCTCAAAGGCATCTACAAGCAAGATAACGCCGTCGCACATATTCAACACACGCTCTACCTCACCACCAAAGTCGGCGTGACCTGGGGTGTCGATGATGTTGATTTTACAGTCTTGGTAAATCACCGATACGTTTTTCGAGAGGATGGTGATACCACGCTCGCGCTCGATGTCGTTGTTATCCATAATGAGATCGCCACCCGTATGCTCGTTGTCGCGCAGGAGGTTACCCTGCATAATCATCTTGTCAACGAGTGTTGTCTTACCGTGGTCAACGTGGGCGATAATTGCAATATTGCGTAACTTTCGCATACTTATAATATATTTTAGACGCGACAAAGATACAAAATCTTCCTTAAAATAAAGAATTAAAAAGGCGAAAAGTAAACCTTTCGCCTTTTAGATTGTTACTGGTGCTCAGGGCGCAATAAATCCTGAACAACTTTTACAGGTGAGAATGTTGAGATTGGCACCTCTACAAACAGAGTATTCCAATTTGCCATTGCGCCATTCCACAAGCCAGGAAGTTCCTGAGCGCGGAGATCACGGCCACCAGCAGACTTCTGAGAGATAAAGCCGGTCTTAGGATCGGTGTACTTCGTAAGGTCATACTTAGTGCCGTTGTAGCGCTGAACACCACACACAAGGTCTACAGGGTTGAAGTGCGTAGCCTCCTTCATAAGGTGCATATCCTCCTTGGCAATCTGGCTCGACTCGGCAATCTGCAACTGCTCACGACCCTTCTCATCACGCACCCAGAATGGACCACCACCAGGCTCACCCTCGTTCTTAACCATACCACACACTCGAATAGGGCGGTCGAGGCTCTCGATGATCAACTCACGAGATGCTCCCTCTGGAAGACGGCAGCATAACTCATCACGAAGGAATGCCAACGCCTCGGCGCACTTATCCTCACCAGCCTCGAAGGCTTTCAGAAGTTCGAAAGAGCGAGCCTGAAGACGAAGCAACTCACCAGCCAATACCTTCTTGAATGTTACGGTGTCAGGCTTGCGCTCGTCGGTAGTTACATTGTCAATATTCTTCACAAAGATAACATCCGCGTCGAGTCTGTCGAGGTTTGCGATAAGTGCTCCGTGACCTGCTGGGCGGAACAACAACTTACCATCATCGGTGCGGAATGGTGTGTTGTCGAGGTTTACGGCGATGGTATCCGTAGCAGGACTCTGCTCCGAGAATGAAACGTCGTACTTTATGCCAAACTTCTGCTCGTAGTAACCCTGACGTTCAGCGAGGAGTGCGAGGAAGCCCTCCTTATGCTCTGGAGATACGGTGAAGTGAATTGTAGCACGCTCACCATTCGAAGCGTAGAGCGCCGCCTCCACAAGGTGCTCCTCCACAGGCTTGCGGACACCCTCCTTATATGCGTGGAATGTCACAAGACCCTTAGGCTTAGCACCATAGCACAAACCATCGATGATGATATTTCGCACTACATCCTTATCGTCAATCTGAGGATTGAGGTACTTTGCCAACTCAGCGAAGAAGGCAAACTTCTCGAGGTTGGTGATGAGTTTGTCGATGCCAGCAGTGCGCTTGTCGTCGTTTACATACTCAAACAACTCCTTGAACATACGTGTTGCAGCACCCGATGCTGGCACAAACTTCACGCAGCGAATCTTCGCACTCTCAACATCATAGCGACCCAAAATCTCGGTTATCTCCTCGTCGTTGAATCTGCGTATGCCATCGCCGCACGATGCTGCGCGAACGATAGGAAGTGCTGGAAAACCTGTGCGGAAATTCTCAATCTGCTGCTCCACCTGAGCCACTGTCAATCCGTGGGCTTCAATTTGTCTTACCTCTTCTTGTGTGAACATAGTAGTATATTTTTAATAGTTTTAGGCAATCTATTGTTTACGATGACTACGAATATTGTAGAAATTAGTTCCCAAATATAGTAATTTTTTTTAACTTTGCGCTATGAAACGACTATATAATGATATAAATTTAGCATCGCGCAACAGTTTTGGCGTCTCGGAGAGTGCTCGCTGCATCGTGGAATTCGATAGCGCAGAGGATTTGAAGGAGATTTTTAGCGCGGAGCGTCCCGAGAAGTGGTATGTCCTCGGAGCGGGAAACAATACTCTATTTACCCAATACTACGACGGCGTGATTTTCACTCCTACGTGCTCGTCGCTCACGGTTTTAAGCGATGATGGCGAAGGTGCGAACATCCGTGTGGAGGCTGCATACGACTGGGATAGCCTTGTGGAGTGGAGTGTAAAACAGGGATTGTGGGGTATTGAGAATCTCTCAGCAATACCAAGTTCGGTTGGCGCTGCGCCGGTGCAGAATATTGGCGCTTATGGTGCTGAAGTAAAGGATGCAATAACCGTTGTAGAGTATTTCGATACCAATAAGTTGGAGGTTGTGCGCCTTACAAACGAGGATTGTCGTTTTGCCTATCGCGAGAGTATCTTCAAGCAGGAACTTCGAGGTGTGGCAATAATCCTTGCTATAGAGATGCACCTTAGTCGCACACCACACCCAAATCTCGGCTATGGTGACGTTATCAAAGAGGTGGAGGCGCGAGGTGGTGCTACGTTGGAGAATATCCGTGAGGCGATATGCGCCATCCGTGGTCGCAAACTTCCCGACCCTAAGGTCCTGGGTAACGCAGGTAGTTTCTTCAAAAACCCTATCGTGGAGCGCGAGGTGGCAGAGAGACTCCTTGCCGAGTATCCCGATATGCCATCGTACGCCGTACCCAACGATGACAATCACGTGAAACTTGCTGCCGGCTGGCTTATCGACAAGAGTGGCTTGAAGGGCTATCGCAGTGGTGCTGTTGGCGTTCACCAGAATCAGGCGTTGGTATTGGTGAACTATGGTGGTGCTACAGGTGGCGAGGTTATTGCGCTGGCTAAGTATGTGTCGCAGTGTGTGAATGATAAATTTGGAGTTGAGATAACCCCTGAGGTTAACCTTTTATAAGTATGTTACTTCTTGATGGATTTGAGAGATATATAGAGGAGAACAAACTCTTCAACCACGACGACAGAATACTCCTCACCGTTTCGGGAGGCGTGGACTCTATGGTTATGATGGCACTAACAGCGGCGGCAGGCTATAAGTTTGGCGTTGCGCATTGTAACTTTCAGTTGCGTGGCGAGGAGAGCGATGGTGATGAGAAACTTGTGGAGCAGGAGGCACGACACTATGGCGCGGAGTTCTACAATAAGCGCTTCGACACCGTTGGTGAGATGGAGCGCACGGGAGAGTCTATGGAGATGGCGGCACGCCGTCTGCGCTACCAGTGGTTTAGGGAGTTGTGTGACGAGCACGGCTATACCGCCATTGCCATTGCCCACCATAGCAACGACTCTATAGAGACATTCTTTATAAATATGCTTCGCGGCACAGGTCTGCGAGGTCTTACGGGTATTACCACGCAGTTGGGACGTGTGGTACGCCCTATGATGTTTGCCACACGCAAGGACATCCACGACTATGCCGTAGCGCATCATATCCCATTCCGTGAGGACTCCTCAAATCGCACTACTAAGTACCTGAGAAACAAGGTGCGTCTGGGTCTTATCCCTATGCTTAAGGAGATAAACCCTCGCTTTACGACTATTATGCGTCGTAATATCTCACGCCTTAGCCAGGCGCAGGATTTCATCAACTCGGCTATTGTCATTGTCAAGGGCGAGGTATTGGAGCAGAGTGGTGACATATATCGTTTGAAAGTTCCCGCTATACGCCCTACACTACCTCGCAACTATGTCATCTATGAGATTCTAAGTGCGGAGTTTGGCTTTAAGGGTGATGTTGTCGACTCGCTATGTCACGCTTTGGACTGCGATGCCACAGGACGCAGATTCTACTCTCGAGAGTGGGTTGCGGTGGTAGACAGAGGCGATGTCGTCGTGGCGCGTATTACCGAGGATGATGCCTGTGAGGTGATTGTGGAGCGAAACACAGTACGCTCATATGTGGGTGGGGCGGTGTTGTTCTTCGAATATTGCAATATCGACTTTATCGATAATCTCGACCAGGGCGATAACGTAGCACTTCTCGATGCCGATAAGTTGAAATTCCCTCTCAAGGTACGCAGATGGCAGGATGGCGACTGGTTTGTGCCATTCGGAATGTCGGGAAGCAAGAAACTTAGCGATTATCTTATTGATAAGAAGGTGTCGATGGCTGAGAAGAGTCGTCAGTTTGTTCTTGTCTCGGGTGATGATATTGTGTGGGTCATAGGTCGCCGACTCGATGACCGCTATGCTATAACACGCAAGACCGAGAATGTGTTGCGTGTAGTGCGAGATACACTATAAATATAGATTTTTATGGCAAAGTCGTTGAAATTTAGTGAAGCAATAGCCGAGTACGAGGCGATAATGAAGAGCATAGAGGCTCGTCGTTTCGCACCCATATACCTTCTGTCGGGTGACGAGGGTTACTTCATTGATGCTATTGCCGAGCGACTCGCAAATACAATTCTTAACGAGGCGGAGCGCAGTTTCAATCAGGTGACGGTGTATGGTCAGGATAGCGACCCCGGTAAGGTTGTTATGCTCTGTCGCCAGATGCCTATGATGGGTTCCTATCAGGTGGTCATCGTGCGCGAGGCACAGCAACTTCAGAAGATTGAGAATTTGGTGCACTACACCTCTAACCCTCAGCAGTCTACGATACTCATCGTCTGCTATAAGAATAAGGAGCAGGGCAAAGGTCTTGACAAGCGCACAGCATTCTTCAAGAGTTGTCAGAAGAGTGGTGTGGTGTTTGAGTCGATACGTCCCAGGGAGTATGAGATTGACGGATGGCTCGACAGACACATCGCCTCGGTGGGTATGCGCATAGAGCCTAAGGCTCAGGCGATGCTCAAGGAGCACGTTGGTATGGACATAGCGCGTATGGTGCGCGAGATTGAGAAACTGAGAGTGTCTATGCGCGAGGATGAGAAGATTATCACCGACACGCATATCGAGCAGTATATCGGTCTTTCGAAGGAGTTTAATAGTTTCGAGTTGAACGATGCGGTGATGAAGCGCGATATAGGTCGTGCTATGCATATCGCCGAGCACTTTGCTCATAACCCCAAGAGTTACCCCATCACGCAGACTATAACAATACTCTTTGGATTGTTCCAGCAGTTGTTCCTGCTGAACTATCACATATGGCAGTCCCGCAAGAAGAATATTCCGATGCCTCAGGATGCTGAACTTATGCGTGCCATAAGGGCTCATAACCTCTATGGTGTAAAGGAACTAAAGGCGAATATCGGACGCTGGAATGGTCCGCAGTTGTTCAAGGCACTTGGTCTGCTGCGTGAGTATGACGCCAAGAGTAAGGGTGTGAATAGCGGAGGTTTGGATGGTGGTGAGTTGCTCAAGGAGTTGTTGCTTAAGATATTCGTGTAATAGTTTATATAAATAACATAAACCTATGAGCGTTAACATATTAGTATGGAACGACGGTACACTTGTAAAGGCTTCGGAGTTTCGTCGCCCGGCAAGTTATGTCCTTCAGCGTGTCCATACCTTAGGTTACAAAGCAAGTAATATTCATCGCCATATAATGCTTCTCCGCGAGAGTTCTGCGGAGTTGTTTGGGTTTATGTCATTATGCGAGGCCGAGGATGCCGAGAAGATAATTTCTCAATTGCTCCAGGCATCACGAGTCTCACCACGCCTTAGTTGCGCTGTGGCAATGCGCCTCGATGCCGAGGGTCATCTCTCATTCGAGGTTGAGAATCCTACGTTTTACTGTGGTGCATCGATGCGTGCCAAACGTCTGCGTGGCACATATCTGCGTGCTACGCCACCTGTGGAGGTGTGCCAAAACTCCATTACGGTGGCTATAGATGCTATGAATGAAGGACGCATAAGAGGCTTTGGTGATACCCCGTTGTGGGTTGACGATAACAACGAGATTATCAGCCGTCCCTGGCGACCTGTTTTTGCCATCTTCAATAGCGTTGTCTATACCCCCACGGAGCACAATAGCGTAGAGTATATCGTTGTGCGTGAGGCTATTGCGCGCGCAGGATTCAAACTCGTTGTCCACGCACTACCCATAAAGTCCATAGCAAAGATGGACGAGGTTTTCGAGGCCGACATTATGGGCATCACCTCATTTAGTTCTATCGGCGGTCACGGTTTATTGTTCATCGCAACATCCAAGATTGCCAACAATATGCAGCCGAAGCCCTCAGCCGAGAATGTATTCTAACGAAAAAGACCTGTCTAACTCGTTGTTAGATAGGTCTTTTACTTATCCGCAGTTGGGCAGATTACTGCTGCTGGATACCAGTAGTTGGGTCACCAACAACCATCTCCTTTGCAATGCGGAGTGTTACGTTGCTATCAACCTCGATAAGAAGTGATGTAGGCTGTACCTCCTTAACAGTGCCATAGATACCACCAGCAGTGATGATCTTGTCACCCTTCTTCAAGCCATTACGGAAAGCCTCCATCTGCTTACGACGCTTTGACTCAGGACGCCACATAAAGAAGTACATAATAGCAATCATCGCGATGATCATAATCCAGAATGACCAACCGCTACCTGCAGACTGTGCTGCAGCAGTCTCAGTAACCTCGGTAACAACCTCCTGTGCAGCCTCTACTACCTCACCGTCAATAAAAAGAAAATTCATAATTCTATTGTTTTAATGTTTACATTAGTTTGCTTTACCTATAACGTTGCAATACGATATTTATTGCATTACTCTATCTCGGCACCAATCCACAAAACTATAGGATGCTCACCCGATGTGGTAATCTCCATATAGTTACCCACCGAGCCCCATTCGCCACGCGAGTCAAATACCAACTCTATGTCGCGATAGTCATCCACGGCAATAGGCTCACGGGAGTATTCCAACCACATACAACGACACTGCGTCGAGTAGTCCACAAGAACAAGTGGGGTAGTGCAACGGTTTGTTATGCGGATTGTCTCAGTTGCTGTAGATGAGCGTGATACAAAACCCATATCAACCAACACCTCACATACTGCATTGCCATCATACACTGCCTCGATACCTCCGAATTCCGCTATGCTCTGCTCATTCGCCTCGGCAACGGAGTCTACATTACGCAAAACAAGTGCCACGACAGCCGCCAGCACCATAACTGCGGCAACACTCTTCACCCACACTCGTCTCATTGCGTTATGCTATTGGGAAATGCAACGGCGATTACAACAATCCACGACCGCTCTTATTGATACGACCGTTCTCCTTAAACTCCGCAACAATCTTATCCAACACACCATTTACGAAGGTGCTGCTTGTTGGCGAAGAGTAATACTTAGCGATGTCAATCCACTCGTCGAGGGTCACCTTAACAGGGATAGACTCAAACTGTGTCAACTCCG
>JAFOCZ010000192.1 GCA_017380955.1 Alistipes sp. | reverse complement strand
ATCCAAAGAGTGGAACACACCCTCAGAGACCATAGCAGCGCCGTAGTCCATATTGAGGAGTTTACGCTTGATGATAGCCGAGATGATAAGGTTGATGATCTTATCGATGGTGATTTTGGTTTTGTTGAACATCTCAGGGATGATGATCATAGGGTAGTGGCACGCAGAGCCGATACCGAATGCAAGGTGACCTGCAGAGCGTCCCATAGCCGCAACAACAAACCAGTTAGCCGAGGTACGAGCATCGTTATACACCGCACGACCGATAACCGAGCCGGCATTCTTAGCAGACTGGTAACCGAAGGTTGGCATACCTGCTGGCAATGGAAGGTCGTTGTCGATAGTCTTAGGAACGTGGATGTTAGCGATAGGGTACTGCTTCTCCTCGAGGAACTTAGCGATGCGGTTAGCGGTAGATGCTGTGTCGTCGCCACCTACGGTAACCAACAACTTGATGTTGTTCTGCTTGAAGAACTCAAGGTTGAAGTTGTTCTTGAAATCCTCATCTGTAGGCTTAAAACGGCTCATAGTGAGGTAAGAGCCACCCTGGTTGAAGATGTAGTCTACGCGGAACATATCGAGGTCCTCGTAGCGTGGAGTAGGGTTGAAAAGTCCCGAGTAACCATAGTGAAGACCGATAACACGGTAACCCTTAGCGAGGAAGGTCTTGGCTACAGAGCCAACAACAGTGTTCATACCAGGTGCTGGACCGCCACCTGTGAGAATTGCAATAGCCTCTTTCATAATCTATTATGTTTTATTATTAGTGTTTTAGAATTTCATACCACAAATATACTAAATTATTTTAAGAACTAACCAAATTTTGGGCAACTATTTCATTATTAAGGAAAATATGCTAACTTTACAAGAGAATTAACCATACTAAACACTTATGAGACACTATATAACAGCAGTCGTGATGCTCCTGTTGTCGCTCACGGCAGAGGCGCAGACACCCTTCAACGGCCGTATACGCAACCTCGATGGCTCGGGAGTAAAGGCTACGGTGAGGGTTAAGGATAGCGACAAGGTGACACGCTCCGATGGCAAGGGTCGCTTTGGTCTTACCGACATAAAGGCTGAAGACACGCTATATATCATCTATCGTCGCGACACCATAGTCATAGACATAGCAGGGCGTCAGAGCATAGAGGTGGTATTGGCCGAGGATGGCGACACCTACACTGCGGATGAGTCCGAGGAGTTGATGAACTATGGCTTTGGATATGTCAAACGCCGCGAGAGCACCGACTTCTCATCGGGAATCTCGGGAGATAAGTTACGCTCGTTAGGCACGTCGAGTCTTCTCAGGGCGTTGCTCATATGCTGTCCGAGTCTCAGGTATGTGAATGGTGAGTTGTGTCTCCGCACCCAGAACTCCATAAATAGTTCCTCGGCGGTGTTGATACTCTGCGACGGTATAGAGATATCGAATATCGACTTCATTAACATCTACGACGTAGGCTCTGTGGAGGTTATCAAGAGTTCTAATATGTATGGTTTCCGTGGTGTGCACGGCGTGGTGCTTATAAAGACTATATCTGCGCAGGAAGCAATGAACAGAAAACGATAGTATAGATTGTATATTTTAAAGGTAGTATTATGCGTAGGTTGTTTTATAGGGCATTGATGCTCATAAGTTTTTTGATGGTGTCGTGTGCCGAGGAGCAGACCCTTATCATAAACCTCGGCTACGAGGAGAAGGAGGCAAAGACCATAGAGTTCACCAATGCTCAATTTATATATAGTGGCGATTATGCAGGTGAGGGGCTCTCCGATAGCTGGACTATCAAGTTCTACACCGATATGGATATTGACGAGGTTGGTAACCCCATAGGCCCTGGCCACATCATGCAGTTGGCTCTCAATGTCAAGTACGCCGATGACCAGGAGGCATCGCTTCAGAACCTTGTGGGTGACTACCTATCACAAAGCCACTCGGGTGATTTCAGTGCTGGGACCTTCGTGTATGGTTATCTCAATTTGTTGGACTTACCGAGTGGACGTGTGGAGATTCCCGATGGTACCTTTTATGCCGCTATTGCTGATGGTTCGACGGATATGGATGTCGACATCTTGGATGATGGCAAGTTGAGTGTGGTGCTTAACGACGATGGCTCGGTAACCGTCAATGGCACTCTTGTGGGCAAGCAGTGCCGCAAGCGTAATTTTGTGTGGCGTGGTATGCCCGAGATAAAATCGTATGTGAAAGAAGAGGTCCCCAATACGTTGCTACATAGCGATGTAAAGCTAAATGACTTTACGAAGGCGCATATATCCGACAGGGGTGACTGCTTCTACTTGGGCGATGGCAGCTATCGCGATTTTCTTGTTTTCTTGGCCGATGAGGATATAGAGTTTGAGTGGGGAAAACCCATAGGCACAGGTAGTGTCATTCGTCTCGACCTTCTCGTGCCGGGTGATGCGGATATATACGATGGCATTCCCGCTGGTAGATACCCTATGCTTGTGAGAAACATCGACACATCCTTCGATAAGGATGATATAGTGCCTTATCGTGCAGTGTCGGGACTCCCCAATCGCTTTACTTCGCCATATTGGTCGGGATGCTGGTATGTGGAGTATGTCGATGGAGAGTGGGGTGATAGCTATGCACGTATTGATGGCGGCGAGGTGATTGTTGAGCGTGGTGAAGATGGCTCACACCGCTTTATCTGCAATTTGGAGGATTGCTCCGACCCTCGTTTCAAGGTTACAGCCGATGTTGTCATCAAGCGTGAGAATATCTTGGGTATTGAGGGCGAAAGACCCGAGGTGTCGCTGCAGGCCAACCAATACTCTATAGATGGCGAGGTTAAGACCCTGCATAGTGTGGCTCTTGAGATGCTCGGCGAGGATATATACATGGTGGCAACCCCTGCGAAGGAGGTGGTATCGGCTATGGATATCTTTGAGTGCGAGGAGTATATCTATGCTGCTGTTAGCCCTCTACTTTTGGGGCGAGAGGTAGACCTTGTAGCCGAAGATAACGCCTATACCATAATGTCAACGCTTCGAGGTGCGATTATCGAGTCGCTGTCGCCAGGTGTTACCGACGAAATTAGCCAGGGTAGTATGACATTCGAATAT
>JAFOCZ010000191.1 GCA_017380955.1 Alistipes sp. | reverse complement strand
GCACGTGCTTATGTAGGCCGTTTCAACTTCAACGGTGCAGACCAGGAGAAGAAGTGCGGCGTGTTGTCTGGTGGTGAACGTAACCGCTTGCACCTTGCTCTCGCACTCAAGGAGCAAGGCAACGTATTGCTCCTCGATGAGCCTACCAACGATATCGACGTTAACACACTTCGTGCTTTGGAGGAGGGTCTCGAGAACTTTGCGGGCTGTGCTGTGGTTATCTCGCACGACCGTTGGTTCTTGGATCGTATCGCCACACACATCCTCTCATTCGAGGGCGACTCTAAGGTTGTCTTCTATGAGGGTACATACTCGGAGTATGAGGCGTGGAAGAAGGCTCAGGGCGAGGATACTACCCCTAAGCGCGTAAAGTATAAGAAACTTTTGGCAGAACAGTAATAATTTGGTGGAAGGTGAAAACTGAAAGGCGAAAAGTATGGTGTCTGTGACACATTTTATCTCGTGCGAAGCACACCTAACTTTTCAGTTTTCACTTCTCACTTTTCACTTCATAAACATATATGGCACAGAAACCATCTATACCTAAGGGCACGCGTGACTTCTCACCAGAGGAGATGATGCGTCGCACCTATATATTTGATACTATCAAGAGTGTTTTCCGTCTCTTTGGCTATGCTCCACTCGAGACTCCTTCGATGGAGAATCTCTCTACCCTACTTGGTAAGTATGGCGACGAGGGAGATAAACTCCTCTTCAAGATTCTGAACTCGGGCGACTATGGCGCAAAACTCTCGGAGGATGATTTGCGTCAGGCATCGAAGATTTCGGAGAAGGGTCTTCGTTATGACCTCACCGTACCTTTTGCGCGCTACGTTGTGCAGCACCAAAACGAGATTGTATTCCCTTTCAAGCGCTATCAGATTCAGCCAGTATGGCGTGCTGACCGCCCACAGAAGGGTCGCTATCGTGAGTTCTACCAGTGCGACGTGGATGTCATCGGCTCTAAGTCTCTGTTGTCGGAGGTTGAGTTGGTGGATATCGTAGCACGCGTATTCTCGAAGTTGGGCATCTCGGTGACTCTCAAAATGAACAACCGCAAGATATTGTTCGGTATCGCAGAGAGCATTGGTCACGCAGACAAGATGATTGACATCACCGTTGCCATCGACAAACTCGACAAGATTGGTTTGGATAACGTGAAGGCAGAGTTGCGCGAGCGTGGCATCGATGATGAGGCTATCGCAAAACTTCAACCTATCCTTGAACTCAGCGGCACAAACGCCGATAAACTCTGCAAGTTGGAGGGCGTTATCGGCGCATCGGAGACAGGTATGCTCGGCATCGAGGAGATGCGCACTATCTTCGAGGGCGTTGAGAAGTTGGGCATCAACCTCACACCAGAGTTAGACCTCTCACTCGCACGCGGCTTGAACTACTACACCGGTGCTATCTTCGAGGTTAAGGCTAACGACTACCAGATTGGCTCTATCTCGGGTGGTGGTCGCTATGATGACCTTACAGGTATCTTTGGTATGCCAGGTATGTCGGGCGTGGGTATCTCATTTGGTGCTGACCGCATCTACGACGTTATGCTCGGTTTGAATCTCTTCCCTGAGGAGTTGGCTTGCTCAATAAAGGTGCTCTTCATCAACCTCGGCAAGGCAGAGGAGGAGGCCTCTATGCGTCTTATCTCGAAGTTGCGTGATAACAACGTAGCATCGGAGATATACCCTGAGTCGTCGAAGATAAAGAAGCAGATGGAGTATGCCAACCGTCGTGGCATCCCTTATGTTGTCATCATCGGCTCTCAGGAGTTGGAGCGCGGCATCGCTACAGTTAAGGATATGCGCTCTGGCGAGCAGCGCGAGGTAAGTTTCGAGGAGTTGCCTGCTGCATTTTAAGCGATAACACACCACAAGAATAGCGGAGAGAATGTTACATTTTGCTCCGCTATTCGTTTATATAGTAGACTATATACTACAACACTATGAGACGCCTATTTATACTATGCTTGTTTCTGGTCGGCTTATGCTTCAGCACATCGGCACAAAACCCGATAAAACGACAGATGAAGAAACTAAACAACGTCTATTCGTTTATCAACGATAACTATATCGATGATGTTGCGATAGAGCCTTTGGTTGAAGAGGCTATACGCGCCACACTCAAAGAACTCGACCCTCACTCCAGATATATAACTCAGGAGGAGATGGAGGAGTATAACAAACGCTCTCTGGGACGCTTTGCAGGTATTGGCATCCAGTATACGCTTCATAACGACACTATCGTTGTGCGCAAGACTATGGACAACTCGCCAGCATCGAAGGCGGGCATACGAACCAACGACCGCATTGTGGCAATTGACGAGCATAGCATCGTAGGTGACACGTCGCTCAATATCTCTGCACTCCTCAATGGCGAGGCAGGAAGTAAGGTTATGGTGGAGGTTGTGCGTCGTGGCGTTGCGGAACATCTACTTTTCACCCTCAAGCGCGACAATATCCTAAATAGCGCCATCACTGCTGCGTACCGCATAGGCGACGTGGGCTATATATCGATATCCAACTTCTCAAGGCCCCTTGCCGCAGAGTTTTACAGCGCCATAAATTCGTTGGGGGATATTCGTAGCATCATTATCGACCTCCGTGATAATGGTGGCGGCGCCTTGACCTCAGCCATCGACCTATCATCGTTATTCCTAAATAAAGGCGATGTTATTGTTACGACTGAGGGGCGAAGTAAGAAGGTGACACACTACAAACGTCGTGACGACAAACCTTTTGACCTTCCGCTGATTGTACTTGTGAATGAGAATAGTGCCTCGGCGAGCGAGTTGTTTGCAGGCGCTATTCAGGATCACGACCGTGGTATCATCGTAGGTCGCACAACATATGGCAAGGGTTTGGTGCAAAGAATAATAAAACTTCAGGATGGCTCAGGTGTTGCCATAACCATTGCTCGTTACAAAACCCCATCGGGACGCATTATACAACGACCATACGAGATGGGTAAAGGCGATGAGTATATGATAGATAGCACACGTTACCTCCACCCCGACTCTATATTGTTTAGCAACAGACCCGTATACACAACCCTCAATAAAGGGCGCAAGGTATATGGTGGCGGTGGCATAACACCCGACATCTATATCCCCAAGAGAGAGATTCCGCTATCAGAGTGCGTAAAGAAGGCTCGCAGCAATAACGTCTTCGTTCACACACTGATAGACTATTGCGATGTTGTGGATATCTACACCCTTCGTGAGCAATACCCCACTTTTGAGGATTTTGAGGAAAACTACGCCATAGATAGTCTGGCTATGGAGATGTTTTACGTCCTTGCGAACATCTCCGACAAGGATATCACCACCTCTGATAAGGAGTATATAGCGGTTATGCTGAAGGCGCTGATCGCAGATAGGTTATATGGTGATGATGCTTGGCGCTACATCTACTGCAAGCACTACGACCATATGCTTCACGAGGCGCTGGAGATAGCAACCAACGAGTAACTTTTCGAGTAAATATTTGGTGATTCATAAAAAAAAGCGTACCTTCGTTATACCTAAATGTAAAAACTACTACTATGACACCAGACTTTATGACTCGTCACGATGGCGAAGATCGCGGCGAACACATCTGCTCTAAGGCAGTTCGCGCAGGTAAGCGCACTTACTTCATCGATGTTAAGGCTACACGTGGCGACGACTATTATATCACCATCACCGAGTCTCGCAAGAGAGTAAACAACGATGGCTCTGCAACATTCTCACGCAACCAGATTTACCTCTACAAGGAGGATTTCGCAAAGTTTGCCGAGGGTTTGAGCGAGATGGTAGACTTCGTAAAGGAGCATAAGCCCGAGTATTTCGAGGCAAAGCCCGAGATGTCTATCGACGAGGAGTTCGAGAAGTTATAATAAACTGAAAAGATAAACGTTATGTAGGAGGTTGCTTTCGGGCGACCTCCTAATATTAATATATGTATATGAGTAGTGTATTATTGGGTTTCAGCGGTGGCATAGACAGCACCACAGCGGCAGAGCATCTCAAAGGCGAGGGTTACCGCGTTGTTGCCATCACCATCGACACTATGCTTAGTGACGCAACCATCGAGCGCGCCAAGCACCGTGCCGAGGAGTTGGGCATAGAGTGGTATCTCTACGATGGCAGAGAGCGTTTTGAGCGAGATATCGTCAACTACTTTTGTCAGGAGTATGCCACAGGTCGCACCCCAGCACCCTGCACACGCTGCAACACACTCATCAAGTGGCAGATACTCCTGGAGGAGGCAGAGCGTCTCGGTATAGAGCATATCGCTACGGGGCACTACTTCCGCATCACAAAGCACAACGACCGCTACTACGTCACAAAGGGCGTTGACGCAACAAAAGACCAGTCATACTACCTTTGGGGATTGTCACAAGAGGTGCTACGACGTGCCATCACCCCTATGGGCGAAACCATAAAACGAGAGGTTAAGGAGAATTTCGTAGATAAGAGCGAGAGTATGGGAATCTGCTTCCTTGAGGGCAGACCATATGCCGAGTTTCTCAACGACCGAGGCATAGCAATGCAATGCGGAGATATCGTCAACGAGTGTGGCGAGATTTGCGGATGTCACAATGGCATCGCGCGCTACACCATAGGTCAGAAACGTGGCGAGGGTCTGAAAGATGGTATGCGTGTTATTGATATCGACGCTTCGAAGAATAGAATCATCGTTGGACCTGCAACATCCTTATATAAACATACGCTACATATAAACAATGCAAACATCGTGGATATCAACGAACTACTAACCGCTGATGATATCACCATAAAGATTCGTGGCATAGGCGTAAACCCCGAACAACCCGTGAGCATCGAGCGCTGGGAGGATGGTTTTATGATACATACACCCGACGCAGCATATGCACCAGCAAAGGGTCAACCACTGGTTTTCTATCGTGGTGAGCGAGTTATTGGCGGAGGCATTGTTGTAGGTTTCAACTAATTGTTGTACATTTGCTGCTCAATTTATTTAGAGTATGATTAAGAGACTATACAACTGGATACTTTCGTGGAGCGACAGCCGTTGGGGATGGCTTGCGCTCTTTGTAATTGCACTTTTCGAGGCAAGTTGGTTTCCTTTGCCACCCGATATTTTGCTCATAGCACTATGTCTGGGCGCAACAAAGAAGTCATTCCGCTTTGCAACACTATGCCTTGCAGGCTCGGTACTTGGTGCTGCACTGGGCTACGTCATAGGATATTTCCTTTGGACAACACCATCGGGCGAGGCTACGGCATTGGCAAACCTCTTCTACGAGTATATCTTCAGCGTTGAGAGTTTTAATAATGTAGGCGCGTTGTACAACAGATTCAACTTCTGGATTGTCTTCACCGCAGGATTCACGCCACTGCCATTCAAACTCTTTACCATTGCTGGCGGTATGTTCCACATCAACTTTGTGATGTTTATCATCGCATCGGTAGTAGCACGCGGTATGCGTTTCTTCCTCATAGCGTGGCTGATATGGAAGTTTGGTGCACCCATCAAGAGTTTTATCGACAAGTATTTCAACCTGTTGGCAACGCTCTTCACAATACTACTAATAGGCTTTACACTCCTTGCCTTCTGGATTTTCGGAGGCGGCGAGGCATAAGGATTTAATACGACTATATGATGATACACTTTGGACTTATAGGCCGCAGCCTATCACACTCCTTCTCTAAGAACTTCTTCACCGCAAAGTTCGAGGCTGAGCAGCGCGCGGCAGACTACTCACTTATTGAGGTTGAGAATATCCACACTATAAACAACGTCATTGCGCTGAACTCTCTCTCGGGATTCAACGTGACAATTCCATATAAGGAGAACATCATACCCTACCTCGATGAGTTGACAGATGAGGCCAAGGCTGTGGGTGCTGTAAACTGCGTGGCACTGCGCGATGGCAAGACCATTGGACACAACACCGACATCCGAGGCATAGAGGCATCTCTCGGATGGTTAGACATCGCAGAGGGCACAAAGGCTCTGATTCTTGGCAGTGGCGGCGCATCTAAAGCAGTGCAGTATGTACTACGTAATATGGGCGCTGATTATAAGATAGTTTCGCGTGATGCAAGTCGCGGAGATATCACCTATGAGCAACTGACTACCGACATCATCAAGGCTCACCATCTCATCATAAACACCACACCTGTGGGTATGTCGCCAAATGTTGACGAAGCACCAGCAATTGACTACTCGGCACTCGATGAATCGCACCGCCTCTTCGACCTTGTCTACAACCCTACGACAACAGAGTTCTTGCGCCGTGGCGAGGAGCGCGGAGCGCAGACTATGGGAGGCATTATGATGCTACAAACCCAGGCTATTGCCTCGTGGCACTTTTGGCAAAAAGAGTTAGACATCAAATAAGAGATAAGGGCTTGCTCAGCGTAATGTTGAACAAGCCCTTTTTGCTGGAAGTCGTATAACCTTGTTTGACGACTTCAGTTAGACTAAACTATAATGGGGGGATTAGTAGTTCTCAGTCCTAAGTAGTTGCAGTGCGTTTTCGGCATCCTCGCTACGCACCATAAGTCGCATTGGGAAGGCACACCCAGAGTATATCGCCGACATATACTCGTCGTTCAACACGCAAAAGATTCCCGCGCTATCCAAGATAGACTTGGCAATCTCCGCACGCATTGGATTGTCATACACCTCGATGACAACCAATGTAGAGGTTGTTGCATCCATAATGTAATCAATTAAAATTTAATGGTTTATAATTCAAGAGTAAAGATAGACAAATATATCGAGAAATACAAGTCCCAACCCCATATATTTTCCAAAAAATATACCTATATTTGTACGCTGATATTAAAGTTTGATTATGCGACCATTTGTACACCTACACGTTCATAGCCAGTATTCGCTGTTGGATGGCCAAGCAAGTATCCCAAAACTTGTCGACAAGGCCATTGCCGACGGTATGCCTGGCATTGCACTTACCGACCACGGTAATATGTTTGGTGTCAAGGAGTTTTTCAACTATATCAACAAGAAAAATGGTGCGCGTAAGGATAATATAAAGAAACTAAAGGCTCTTCTCGAAAAACTCGAGAATGGCACAGCCAATGACAGTGAGAAGGGCGATGACCCACAGGCTACATTGGCAAAGACACGCGCCGAACTCGACGCAATCCCCAAGAACGACTTTAAGGGTATCATCGGCTGCGAGGTATATGTGGCTCACCGCTCTATGTACGACCGCGAGAAGGCTATGGGTGACTACAGTGGCTACCACCTCATCCTTTTGGCAAAGAACAAGACAGGATATAAGAATCTTGTCAAGATTGTATCAAAGGCCTACACCGAGGGTTTCTATGGCCGTCCACGTACCGACCGCAAGGAGTTGGAGAAGTACCACGAAGGTCTTATCTGCTGCTCGGCGTGTATTGGTGGTGAGATTCCACGACGCATCCGCGAGGGCAACATAGATATGGCCCGCGAGGCTATTGCTTGGCATAAGAGCATCTTCGGCGAGGACTACTACCTCGAGTTGCAGTTACATAAGCCTAATGTAGAGCGAGCAAACCACGAGACATATAAGATTCAGGAGAAGGTTAACGAGCAACTCATAGCACTATCTCAGGAGATGGGTGTTAAGTTGGTGTGTACCAACGATGTTCACTTTGTTGACGAGGAGCACGCCGAGGCTCACGACCGCCTAATATGCTTGGGCACGAGCAAGGATTTCGACGACCCCAAGCGTATGCTCTACTCCAAGCAGGAGTGGATGAAGACTACGGCGGAGATGAACGCCATCTTTGACTTTATCCCCGAGGCATTGAGCAACACCGTAGAGGTGTGCAATAAGGTGGAGCCTTATAGCATCGACCACGCCCCTATTATGCCTACGTTTGCCATCCCCGAGGATTTTGGCACCGAGGAGGGCTACCGCGCCACACTTACCGAGAAGGATCTCTTCGACGAGTTTACTCGCGACGAGAATGGCAATGTCGTGATGTCGGAGGAGGATGCTAAGAAAAAGATTGAGAAACTTGGAGGTTACGACAAGTTATATCGTATAAAACTTGAGGCAGACTATCTTGCCAAATTGGCAATGGATGGCGCTCACAAGCGCTATGGTGAGGTACTTGACGAGGAGACCGTAACACGTCTGAAGTTTGAGTTGCACATTATGAAGACTATGGGTTTCCCTGGTTACTTCCTAATCGTGCAGGATTTTATTCGTGCGGCTCGCGAGGAACTCGATGTGTCGGTAGGTCCAGGTCGTGGATCTGCAGCAGGATCGGCTGTGGCATACTGCTTGGGTATCACACAGATCGACCCTATCAAGTATGACTTGCTGTTTGAGCGATTCCTAAACCCTGATCGTATCTCACTGCCCGATATCGATATCGACTTTGATGACGATGGTCGTGGTCGAGTTCTGAACTGGGTAACACAGAAGTATGGCAAGGAGAAGGTGGCACACATCATCACCTACAGTACAATGGCCACCAAGATGGCACTGAAGGATGTTGCGCGCGTTCAGAAACTACCTTTGGCTCAGGCTAACCAATTGTGTAAGTGGATTCCGGATCGTATCACCGACCCTAACGACCACGATAAGCAGTTGAAGATTAACCTTCACAACGCCATTATGGCAGTTCCGGAGTTGAAGGCTGCCGAGGAGTCTACAGACCCTGTTATGCACGACACCATCAAGTATGCAAAGATGCTTGAGGGTAATGTTCGTGGTACGGGTGTTCACGCCTGTGGTACTATCATCTGCCGTGACGACATCACCGACTGGGTACCTGTCAGCACCGCTGTGGATAAGGAGACTGGCGAGTCGATGCTCGTTACGCAGTACGAGGGTGCTGTTATCGAGGACACAGGTCTTATCAAGATGGACTTTTTGGGTCTTAAGACCCTATCAATCATAAAGGATGCAGTAGAGACCGTACGTCAGACGCACGGCGTGGAGATAGATATCGACAACATACCTATCGACGACAAGAAGACATATGATCTCTATTGCGCGGGTGGCACTATTGGTACATTCCAGTTTGAGTCTCCGGGTATGCAAAAGTATCTTCGCGAGTTACAACCCTCTACGTTCGAGGATTTGATTGCGATGAATGCACTATATCGCCCAGGACCAATGGATTACATTCCTGACTTTATCGACCGTAAGCACGGACGTAAGCCTATCGTTTACGATATCCCGATTATGGAGCGATACCTCAAGGATACCTATGGTATTACAGTATATCAGGAGCAGGTGATGCTCTTGTCTCGCCTCCTGGGTAACTTCACACGAGGTGAGTCTGATACGCTGCGTAAGGCGATGGGTAAGAAGATCAAGTCGAAACTTGATGAGTTGAAACCTAAGTTTATCGCAGGTGGTAAGTCCAATGGTCACGATGAGAAGGTATTGGAGAAGATATGGGCAGACTGGGAGAAGTTTGCGTCGTATGCCTTCAACAAGTCTCACGCAACGTGCTACTCGTGGGTGGCGTACCAGACTGCATACATCAAGGCACACTTCCCTTCGGAGTATATGGCGACGGTGCTCAGTCGCAACCTTAACGATATCAAGCAGGTTACGGCATATATGACCGAGTGTAAGAATATGGGTATCGCGGTACTCGGCCCTGATGTAAATGCCTCACTCATAAAGTTCTCTACATCCAAGAGCGGTGACATCCGCTTTGGTTTGGCGGCTATCAAGGGTGTTGGCGAGGCTGCGTCGGAGGCTATCGTAAAGGAGCGCTTGGAGAATGGTCCATATAAGTCTATCTACGACTTTATGGAACGCACCAACTTCTCGGTTGTAAACCGCAAGTGTTTGGAGAGCATCGCCTATGCCGGTGGTTTCGACTCACTTATCGACTTCAACCGCTCGCGTTTCTTTGCTGTTGACGCCAACAATGTTGCGTTCATAGATATGCTTGTGCGCTACGGCCAGCGCGTGCAGTCCGACAAGAACAATGCACAGCAGAGTCTCTTCGGTATGTTCAGTGAGAGTGGCTCGGATGTTCCACCACCACGCGTACCTGTTGCCGAGGATTGGTCAAACCTTGCCATATTAAACAAGGAGAAGGATGTCATAGGCCTATATCTCTCGGGCCACCCTCTCAACCGTTTCGACTTCATCTTATCGAAGATGTGTCAGGCGGAGGTTGGTGATTTGGAGGAGTTGACGCTGCTCAATGGTAAGGAACTTGCCGTTGCGGGTATCGTGACGGCTGTGAAGCCTCTCACCACAAAGGAGGGTCGTCGCTATGCGCGCTTTGTTCTCGAGGACTACAACACAAGTCACGAGTTTTTGCTATCGAGCAAAGACTTCGAGCGTTTTGGCATCCTTGTTGAGATGGATAACTTCTTGTTTATCAGAGGACGAGTGCAGCCACGCTTCGGCAAGGAGGGCGAGTTGACATACAAGATTCTCTCTATTCAGCATCTTGCGGAGGTTGCCGAGAATGTGGCTAAGATACGCATTGAGTTGGAGATTAACGAGGTTTGCTCAACACTGACGCAGATGCTCCTGGAGCAGGTGCAGGCAAACCCTGGAAAGACTGTACTGGAGTTTACGATTTATGACCATACAAATAATGTCAAAATCAAGTTAAACTCCAAGAAGTACAGAGTCACCACCAGCGCTGAATTTATGAACTTCTTAATAAACAACGAATTCAACTATTTCATAAACATATAAAAATTTATAGTTATGGCACTTAAACTTAACAACGAGAATTTCGAGGAGGTAATGGGCAAAGGTATGCCTGTAGTTATTGATTTCTGGGCAACTTGGTGTGGTCCTTGCCGTATGGTAAGCCCTATCATCGACGAACTTGCTGAGGAGTATGATGGCAAGGTTATCATCTGCAAGTGTGACGTAGGTGAGGATGGCGACGAGATCGCTGCTCAGTATCGTGTTCGCAACGTTCCTACTATCCTCTTCTTCAAGGGTGGTCAGCAGGTTGACAAGCACGTAGGTACTGCAGACAAGGAGCAGTTGAAGGCTAAGATCGACGCATTGCTCTAATCCTTGCACATCCAACGAAATAGGGTATCTCACTGCGAGATACCCTATTTTCGTTATGCCGTAGGCTCTTGTCTCCTAACCCTTACGAGGCGCACCACAACGCCGACCATAGCAACTGAAACAATAACTGCGCTAACGACATATATTATAAGGAAATAGGCCTCGCTATCTACCAATTCGAGCAGCGATTTCTCGTTGTAGGAGAGGATGGTGAGGGCATAAGCCAAAGCATTGTTGCACATATGGAGTATTATAGGTGCGATGATTGACCTTGTGCGCACATAGGCATATGAGAACAACATACCCGATATAAAGCCCGATATCAATACAATTGGCTCGAAGTGTATCGCGGCGAAAATCAACGAAGATAGCACAGCAGACCATAGTGGTGACACGTTGACACACAACATATTATAGAGTTTACCTCGGAACAATATCTCCTCAAATATTGGCGCAACGATAACGATATTCACCAGTGTCCACACGCTATCATCAAAGATTCTCTCATCGGCAGGGATAAACCTCTCGAGCGGATTAAGCACTATGCTCAGTGCCACCAACACAATAACACCCCAAAGTGCAATAACAGGATTAAAACCTCGCCTGCTAACCATAATCGGCATAGGCTTAGGAGCAGATACCCTATCGTAGACTCTCAATGCTCCAAAGGTCAGGAGCATAGATATCACATATGTAGTTAGCCTCTGAAGTCCTACCTCATCGCCAAATGGAATAGACGCAGTGAGGATAGATGCCACAATCTGCATAACGATGAAAATCACGACAAAGATGCAGAGACGTATGATGGTATCAACAGTTTTTTTCATATAGCGTAGTAGTTGAAATGCAAACATTCAACAGTGTAAAACAAATTTCAAACAAAGATATATATTTTTGGAGAAACAATGGGTAAAATCCGAGAAATTTTGTATTTTTGCAAGAATTATTTTTTCTTTGAAAACGAAACAAAATTATAGATGGCAAAAGTTGTAGCATTAGCAAATCAAAAGGGAGGCGTGGGTAAGACAACCACCGCCATAAACCTTGCGGCATCAATCGCCCTGTTGGGTAAGAAGGTGCTGCTCATAGATGCTGACCCTCAGGCAAATGCCACGTCGGGTCTTGGCTTCGATATCAACCTTCCGGGTATCTACGAGTGCATCGTAGGTGAGTCTAATGCTAAGGATGTCATCCTCCACTCATCGGATATCAAGAAGTTGTGGTTGTTGCCATCGTCGATAAACCTTGTGGCTGCCGACACCGAACTTCCTACAATGGAGGACGCCCACCACATTATTAAGGGCATCGTGGACTCTGTTCGCGAGGAGTATGACTACATCTTCATAGACTGCTCGCCATCACTAGGCTTCACAACAGTGAACATCCTCACCGCTGCCGACTCTATATTAGTGCCTGTACAGTGTGAGTATTTGGCGTTGGAGGGTCTCAGCAAGTTGCTTAACACCTACGAGAAGGTGAAGAGTCACCTAAACCCTGCGCTTACCATCGAGGGCTTCGTGCTCACGATGTATATGCGCAACAGGCTCAACAACCAGGTGGTTAGCGAGGTTAAGGAGCACTTCGGAGCACTCGCCTACGAGACCATCATACAGCGTAACATACGTCTTGGCGAGGCACCATCACACGGCAAACCTGTTATGCTATACGACGCTTCGGCATCAGGCTCGGTGAACTACCTGAACTTGGCACGTGAGTTCCTGAAGCGTAACAAGAAGAAGTAATAAGCGACTAACATCTTACATATTAGAGATATGAGCACACCAAAGAAGAAGGGTCTCGGACGCGGTCTTGATGCGTTGTTTGGCCCTACAAACCCTACACAGCAGGCTACGCCAATGTCCGAGATGGCAGAGGTGGCAATCGCTGATATCATCCCTAACCCACTGCAGCCACGTAGCGACTTCGACGAGGAGGCGCTTCAGGAGTTGTCTACATCTATTGCGGAGTTGGGTGTTATCCAGCCTATAACCATCAAGCGTCGTGACGATGGCAAGTATATCATCATCAGCGGTGAGCGTCGCTGGCGAGCATCGCAGATGGCGGGATTGGAGACTCTGCCTGCCTATATTCGCGATGTTGACGATGAGGATTTGCACGCTATGGCTCTTGTTGAGAATATCCAGCGCGAGAATCTCAACGCCATAGAGATTGCTCTGGGTATGCAGCGTCTTGTAGAGGAGTGTGGTCTTACACAGGAGGCTATGGCACAGAAGGTGGGCAAGAAGCGCTCTACAGTGTCAAACTATATGCGTCTTTTGAGCCTTCCATCACAGGTGCAGTTGGCACTCAAGGAGGGTGTTATATCTATGGGTCACGCTAAGGCTATTGCAGCCCTCGACCACGACCTTCAGATTAAGGCTCTTAAGAAGTGCGTTAAGCGTGCGCTCTCGGTACGTCAGACCGAGGAGTTGGCACGCAAACTCAGCGAAGCACCACAGGTGATTGAGAACGATGATGAGGACTACCCAGAGTCATACTCTCGCATCGTAACAGAGTTTGAGCGCGTACTCAGCGACAACATCTCTATTAAGCGCACAAAGAGCGGTGCTACACGCATCACCGTGGAGTGCGCCAACGATAGCGAGTTGGAGGCGTTGTTGTCAAAACTCGGCAAGATAAAATAATTAGCATAACACAAGCGTTTACAGGATAATGAGCAAGCGAATATTCCGATATTTTATTTTGTTGATGGTCGCATTTGTGTCCATCAGTAATGGTGTCTCAGCGCAGGAGTACAACCGCGAGAGGCTGAGAGGTAATATTCGCACCATTAACCAGGGTGGTCTTGTGCCTATAGACTCCGCGGCGATTCTGCGTACTAAGGCAGAGGCTGCAGCACGTCGCGACTCGCTATACTACAACTTCATCGACTCCATAGGTCGTGCGGAGTATAACCTCTACAACGAGACAGCGATAGAGGTGCGCGACTCACTGCGCAAGGTTATTGCACAGAGGGTTAAGCGCGACTCAGCAATCGTTATGCACGGCGATAGCATAGCGCCAGATGGAAGACGCATACGTCTGAATAAGCGTGGCGAGGAGCGCAAGCCTTTCATCAGTGACTCTATGGGTTTGTCGAAGGTTTGCTGGTTGTCGTTGCCACTACCAGGCTTCGGACAGATATACAACAAGCAATATTGGAAACTTGGTATTTTGTATCCCGTTGTGGGTGCTTCGGTCGGAATGTTTGTATATGAGAACAAACAGTATAAACCTTTCAAGAAGCAGTACGACCAGTATCTTATCGACCACGGCTATATGCGTACGCCAGAGTTGGATGCCATACAAACCGAACTCATAAAGCACAATACTCGTCAGCAGATTTATGCCGGCGTGGCAATTGCTACATACCTATATTTCATTGGTGATGCGGCTATCAACTACACTACCAACGAGGTATCGAGAGTCAAGAAGGCGACTACCCTATCCACAATCTTCCCTGGCGCAGGTCAGGTCTTTAACAAGAGTTATTGGCGTGTGCCTATAGTGCTCGGAGGCTTGGCGTCAACCATCTACACCATCGATTGGAACAACCGTGGTTATCAGCGTTTCAAGACGGCATATGCCCTACGCGTAGACTACGACAAAAACCCTGAGAAGTACCCACAAGGTGCTGCGGATGAGTTCCGTGGTGCATACTCCGCTACGTTCCTCAAGAACCTCAAGGATAGTTACCGTCGTAACCGCGACCTTTGTATAATCCTCACAGCAGGAGTCTATCTGCTTAACATCCTCGATGCTCACGTAGATGCACATCTCCAGGATTACGACATCTCCGATGATCTTACTATGAACCTTGAACCATATTTCGACTACACCACCGTAGGCACACAGCCTGTGTATGGCGTAAATATGAGTTTCAAATTCTAACCCATAACACAATAATGAAACTACACTCGATGCGAGTATTTACTATGCTCATTTTGAGCATAATACTCACCTCTACTACTCTATATGCCAACTACACAACGCAGCGCCCAAATCGCCGCGCACGCAAACAATATACCTCACCCGAGGCTATAAAGGCTCAGCAGGATAGCCTTATGAGAGATAGTGTCTATCTCCACACCCACAACCTCGAGAGCAACATAGCAGAGGTTACCGTGCCTCGTGTAAATACTCTTCAGCAGATAGATTCTGTGTTGGCAATGTGGCACGCCACAACAACCAAAGAGATATACGAGGAGTATTTCAACGGTTTCGTGATGGCTTGCGAGCGCATAGACACCGCACTGAATACCAGTAATATGGATTCGATATATGTAGCAAGACTTGAGGCACTTATGTCGCCTATTCCGTTGCAGTATAACTATGAGGTGCGCAGCGCCATAGAGCGATTCATATCGCCTAACTATGCTACAAAGATGAGTTATGCCTACTACTACTTCCCAATGATTGAGGAGGAACTCATAAATGCCGGCATACCTGTTGAGTTGCGCACATTGGCAGTTGTGGAGTCGGGTCTCAACCCTTTGGCTACGTCGCATATGGGCGCTAAGGGTTTGTGGCAGTTTATGCCTGCTACGGGACGTAGTTACGGTTTGGAGATAAACTCTTTGGTGGATGAGCGCTGCAACCCACGTCTGGCAACACGCGCGGCGTGTCGCTACCTCAAGAGTATGTATGAGCAGTATGGCGACTGGACGTTGGCCATAGCATCATACAACTGTGGAGCGGGAAATGTTAACAAGGCTATCATACGCGCAGGCGGCACACCATCCGACTATCAGGGCTCGTTCTGGGATGTATATGAGCATCTGCCTCGCGAGACTCGCAACTATGTACCGCTATATATGGGCGCTACATATGCCTTCGCATACCACAGGGCTCACGGCGTAGAGTATCCTACACCACCACTTCCGTTGATGGTAGATACCATTATGATTCACAAGCCTTTACATCTCGAGCAGGTATCATCAACCATCGACATAAGCCTTGATTTATTGAAGATGCTCAACCCTGAGTATAGCCTCAATATTATCCCTGCTACGACCAAGAGTTACCCTCTTACACTCCCTGCGGAGCGCATCACAGACTATATGCTCCACGAGGGTGAGATTCGTGCTAAGGATAGCACCTACCTGAAGGAGTATGTCATAGCGGCAAACCTTGAGAAGAAGCGTCACGAGGCACCGGCAGCGACATACTACACCGTCAAGAAGGGCGATACCCTCGGAGGTATTGCTCGCAAGTACGGACGCAGCGTAAAGCAACTTATGCAGTGGAATGGTCTGAAGAATGCTAACTCGTTGCGCATAGGTCAACGATTGCGTGTTAGCCCTAAATAAACTAATGCTATGACATACAACCATCTTGATACCGACACCACGATTATCGCCCCCGCAACAGCCATTGGAGGCGCTGTTGTAGTAATTCGTATCAGCGGCAAGGAGTCTATCGCTATTGCCGACAGTATGTTCCGTGGCCGCCATAAACTCTCTGATGCTAAGGGATATACGCTACACTATGGCGATATTGTATATGACAATGGTGAGGTACTCGACGATGTTATCGTAGCACT
>JAFOCZ010000190.1 GCA_017380955.1 Alistipes sp. | reverse complement strand
GATGTCGCAGATGATGTTACGGCACAAGGTCTCGTCAAACTCGATGTCCGACATTGTCGACAACCAGGTGCGGTCGAAGTTGATACCGATAAGTTCGCCCTTGTTGTTCAACACTGGCGAGCCAGAGTTACCACCTGTGGTGTGGTTTGTGGCGATGAAGCAGACAGGAACGGTATACTTGCCATACATCTCCACACCCCAACGTCCATAGTCCTTCGCAGCATATGCATCGCGCAATGCCTGTGGCACGTTATAGTCGTAAATCTCTGGGTTATCCTTGGCGATGATACCCTCAAGGGTTGTCTGTGGCAAGTGCCACTCGCCATCGGCATACTCATAGCCCGCAATCTTACCATATGCCACACGCAATGTGAGGTTAGCATCAGGGAAGAACGCACGCTTCTTGTCCCACTCCATCAATGCCTTAACATATGGGCGGAACCACTGCTCGATATCGGGGATATTGCTCAAGTTGCGGTATGTATATGCCTTAACACGCTGCTGGATAGGTGCTAAAGCGGCTGCGAACTCCGCCATAGCATCGCCCTGCGCTGCCTCCACCGAGAAGCCCTCCAAAGTGCCGAGTGCGGTGTTGCCATAGAGCCAGTTAGCATAGTTCTCTGCGCCACCGTGCTGTGCGAAGAGCGCCTTCAACTCCTCAGAGATGAATGTGCTATACTTCTCATACTCCTTGAGCATAGCAATAGCCAACTGACGGTCTACGTTAACATCGAAATCCTTGTAGAACAACTCCGCAGCCTTCTGCTTCTGCTCGGCGCTGAGTTTCTCACTCTTGGCGATAGCCACCACCTGCTGTAACTCAATGCCGCGCAAAGTCTCGTTGAAGAGTTCGTAGTTGAAATAACCCTCCATATTACGCTCATACGCAGCCTTCAATGAGTCGAGGATATATGCCTTCTCAGGATTCTCCTTGCGGAACTTCTCCTCGTATGCCACCTTCTTGTCATATGTGCCGAGGCGGTTGATACCCTTCACCTCGCCCTGCCACTTCTTCCACGCATTGGCGATGTTTGCCTGCTTAGCAGCATACTGGATGCGTGTCTTTGGAGACTGTGCCTGTGCTGCGCCGATGATGTCGAGGCGCTCAGTGCGGAAGTGAATCTTCAATGGGTCTGACAACTTCGCGATATACTCCACAGCGTCAGATGTGATATACTCCTGGGTGTTGCCAGGGAAGCCATAGATCATAGTGAAGTCACCCTCGTTGATGCCCTTTGTAGAGATCTGGAAGTGGCGCGCTGGCTTATAAGGCTTATTCGACGCGCTATACTCCGCAGGCTCGTTGTTCTCGTTGGCATAGATGCGGAATACCGAGAAGTCACCAGTGTGGCGTGGCCAGATCCAGTTGTCGTTATCCGCGCCAAACTTACCGATAGTGGTAGGAGGCGCACCAACAAGGCGCACATCCGAGAACTCGCGGTAGATGAACAAGTATGCCATATTGCCATAGTACATAGACTCCACCTTTGCGCGGTAGCCGATGCCCTCGGCCTCAGCCTTGGCGATGATATCCTCCTTAGTCTCGCCCGCTGCGATACGCTCGGTAACCTCCTCCATACGCACAAGGATGTGTACCTTCAAACCTGGACAGTACAACTCCTCATCGTGATTCATAGCCCAGAAACCGTTAGTAAGGTAGTCGTGGTCTACAGACGACAATGCCTGGATAGCGTCATAACCGCAGTGGTGGTTGGTAAGAAGAAGACCCTTCTCTGACACAATCTCACCTGTACATCCGCCATCAAACAACACCACAGCATCCTTCAACGATGCCTGGTTTACAGAGTAGATATCCTCTGCCGAGAGTTTGAAACCCTTCGACTTCATATCCTTTATGCGGCTCGAGATTAGCGATGGCAGCCACATACCCTTGTCGGCAACTGCCGAGAATGTCGTTGCAAGGAGCAACGCAAATAATAGTAAGGTTCTTTTCATTGTATTTGATATTTGTTGATTGTTTCGTTAGTAGCACGATGGCAGCATCTCCACAAAATACTCCAATTCGCGACATAGGCGCTGCACGGGAAGTCCCATAACGTTGTAGAACGAGCCCTCGATAGACTCAATACCCACATAGCCTATCCACTCCTGGATGCCATACGCCCCAGCCTTATCCATAGGCTTGTAGTTCTCAACGTAGTAGGCTATCTGCTCCGCGCTAAGTTCCGCAAAGCGCACCTTGCTCACCGAGGCGAAGGTATGCTCACGGTCTGCCATTCGCAATGTCACTCCCGTAACCACACTATGCTCCTTTCCCGAGAGTTCGGCAATCATAGCCTTTGCCTCCTCCTCCGACGCTGGCTTTCCCAACACCTTATTGCCGAGGACTACTGTTGTGTCGGCGGTGATGAGGATGTCGTTGCAGCGCAACGTAGTGGGGTAGGCGTGACTCTTTAGTCGCGAGAGGTATGGCGCAACATCGAGAACATCCACCGAAGCAGGGTAGCACTCCTCGCACTCAAACTTCTCGGCGAGACGATAATCGATGCCCGTAGCCTTCAGCAACTCCCTGCGTCGTGGCGATGCCGAGGCCAGGATAATGTTATATGCCTTTAACTTGTCGTGTAACAACATATCTTATTTCTTTGTTTTGATTCCCCAAAGGTACACAACTTTGTTGATTACTACAAATTTTCTTTCAAATCTCTTCGAAAACCGATGTTATAATATAAAACTATACCTATATTTATATATATAAGGGGGCGAGTATGCTTTGTTATCTATTGCATCAATATTCCGTTCTTATTTTTCGATTTTGTCTATTGTGAATTTGCACTATCTTTGTCCGCGTAACAAATTTAAAAGTGTATATTATGAATAAGTCATATTTGTTGGGCCGCACAGTCGGCTCTATTGTGAACGATAATTTTGCTACCGCGCGCGTCTTTAAGTATTTTGGCATCGACTTCTGCTGTGGTGGCAGCGCAACTCTTGAGGATGCTTGCCGTGCTGCGGGCGCCGATGTCGAAAAAGTCATCGCTGCACTCGAGGCTGGTGATGTCGCTGATGGCGGTGCGATACCCTTTGACCGTTGGCCTACCGACCTGCTCATCGACTATGTCCTGAAGATTCACCATCGTGGCATTCGTGCCAAAGGCCCAGGGCTTCTGAACGACATTCGCACTGTGGCGCGTGTACACGGCGATGCCCACCCCGAACTTTTGCAACTCATACCACTCTTCGAGCGCTCGCTTGCCGACCTCGAGAGCCATCTTCAGAAGGAGGAGCAGGTGCTGTTC
>JAFOCZ010000189.1 GCA_017380955.1 Alistipes sp. | reverse complement strand
GCAAAAGCAACAAAATTAATGAGTAGTTACTAATTAATATATACCACACTTTTCACTTTTCACCTTTCACTTTTCACTTTGTAATCGCCTCGCAGAGGCGAATTACTAATTAGTACTCTCTGGCTCCGAAGATGGCGGTGCCGATGCGTACCATAGTGGTGCCGTAGTCGAGGGCTATGGGGTAGTCGTCGGACATTCCTATCGACAGGGTGTCGAACGACGTGCCAAACTGCTGCTTTAACTCATCGTAGATATGGCGTATGGTGGCGAAGTCACGGCGCACAACATCCTCATCGTCGGTGTTTGAGGCTATGGTCATAAGGCCTCGCACGCGCACGTGTGTCATAGTATTAAGTATCCCCGAGGCGAGGTATGTGCGTAACTCCTCGGCGCTCCATCCCGACTTTGTCTCTTCGCGTGCTACGTGCACCTCAAGGAGTATGTCTATGGTGCGGTTGTTCTTCGAGGCCTGCTTCTCAATCTCCTCTATAAGGCGCTCGGAGTCCACCGACGATATCATCGTGACGTAGGGTGCTATCATCTTGACCTTGTTGGTCTGCAGATGACCTATCATATGCCACTCTATATCCTTTGGTAGTGCTTCATACTTTGCTGTCATCTCCTGAGGGCGGCTCTCGCCGAAGATACGTTGTCCTGCGTCGTAGGCCTCCTGCAGACGCTCCGCAGGGTGGAACTTCGACACCGCAACAAGTTGTACACCCTGAGGTAGGGTGGCAATGATATTATGTAAACGCTCTTTGATACTCATAGTTGTAATGTTTTGGACTACAAATTTATGTAATATCGCCCAACATAGCAACTATTTCAAAATAAATTATTATCTTTGAAGGATGATAATTTAAAAATCACAAATAAACCAAATAAACTATGAACAAACTACTTAAGACTATCGCCCTTGTGGGTGCGTTTATCGCAGGTGTCGCTACGGCGGACGCTTGTACTAACTTCATCGTGACGCGCGGTGCTTCGACCGATGGCTCAAATATGGTCACCTACGCTGCCGACTCTCACGGATTGTATGGCTCTTTGTACAGTTATGTGCCTGGTAAGTACACACCATTTATGGATGTTACGGAGTGGGACACAGGACGTTATATCGGCAAGATTGCCCAGCAGGAGGTGCGCTACCGCACTCTCGGTAACTCCAACGAGCACTCGTTGTTCATCACCGAGACCACGTTTGGTGGCCGTGCGGAGTTGGAAGACCCTAATGGTGGCATCGACTACGGCTCTCTCATCTACATCACCTTGCAGCGTTGTAAGACCGCACGCGAGGCTATCGATATGATTGTATACCTTGCGAACACCTATGGCTACTGCTCATCGGGCGAGTCATTCTCGCTTATCGACAAGGAGGAGGCGTGGATTATGGAACTCATAGGCAAAGGTCCTGAGGATAAGGGTATTGTGTGGGTGGCACGTCGCATCCCTGATGGCTATGTTTCGGCACACGCCAACCAGGCACGCATCACAACATTCCCTTGGAACGACCCTGAGAACTGCCTCTACGCCGCGGATGTAGCGGATGTAGCGCGTAAGTTCGGATGGTTCGAGGGTGCGAACGAGGATTTCAGTTTCGCAGATGCCTATGCACCTCTCGATTTCGGTGCTATGCGTGGTTGCGAGGCTCGTGTATGGGCTTTCTTCCGCACCGTGGCTAACGATATGGACAAGTATGAGGATTATGCTATGGGTCACAACCCTGCAAACCGTATGCCTTTGTGGGTTATGCCTCGCGAGAAGGTGTCACCAAAGGTGTTGATGGATTGTATGCGTGACCACTACGAGGGTACTAAGATGGATATGACCACCGACATCGGTGCTGGTGGCGAGGAGTGCCCATACCGCTGGCGTCCTATGTACTTCGAGGTAGATGGCGTGGAGTATTGCAACGAGCGTGCTACAGCCACACAGCAGACAGGCTTCTGGCTCGTAGGTCAGGCACGTCCCGAGAAGGTGGGTATCTTGTGGTTTGGTACCGACGATGCTGCAACATCGCCTCTTACCCCTGTATACGTTAACTCACAGGAGGTTCCAGAGTGCTTGCGTGAGGGCAACGGCACTATGTTGAAGTACTCCGACACCTCTATGTTCTGGATTACCAACCGCGTGGCGCAGTTCGCATACTTGCGCTATAACCTTGTAGGCAAGCACGTTCGCCAGTATGTCGACAAGTGGGAGAATGCCGCTTTCGAGGCTGTGGAGAAGGCAGATGCCGCTATCGCCGCAGCACCTGCAAAGAAGCAGGCGAAGATTGCTACGGAGTTCACCGTGGCTATGGCACAGCGCCTCTTCAACCACTGGGTGGAGTTGGACAAGTACCTTATGGTGAAGTATATCGACGGCAATGTCAAGGGTGAGGATGCTAATGGCTTCATCGACAATGGCAACGGCAAAGATATCCCTGGCAAGATTACAAACCCTGGCTATAGTGAGAAGTGGAAGCGTGCTGTGGCTGCGGATAAGGGTGAGATTTTGAAGGTCGTTAAATAGTAAAACTATACTCCTATGGATTCAAGATATGATATCATCGTTATAGGCTCAGGCCCTGGAGGTTATGTAGCGGCTATCCGTGCTTCGCAGTGTGGCAAGCGTGTTGCTATCGTGGAGAAGGCAGATGCTGGTGGCGTATGCCTCAACTGGGGATGTATCCCCACCAAGGCCCTTGTACGCTCGGCACAGGTATTTGCCGACTGCAAGGCTGCAGCGACATATGGCGTTGCTATAGAGGGCGAGGTGAAGCCCGATTGGACAAAGATGGTGGAGCGTGAGCGCACCGTAGCATCTACAATGAACAAGGGTGTTCAGTTCCTCCTCAAGAAGAACAACATCAACGTTATCGCAGGCTTCGGACGCCTCAAGGCTCAGGATATCGTAGAGGTCGATGGCGTAGACTACGAGGCTGACCACATCATCCTCGCCACAGGAGCACGTCCTCGCGAGATGGCGTTTATGCCTATCGACGGCAGACACGTTATCTCCTCTAAGGAGGCGTTGGTGTTACCCGCGCTCCCCGAGAGTATGATTGTCGTGGGCTCAGGCGCTATAGGCTCGGAGTTCGCATATATCTACGCTACTATGGGTGTTAAGGTCACCATAGTGGAGTATATGCCACAGATTATGCCTCTCGAGGATGAGGATACCGCAAAGGCTATGGAGCGTGCCTTCCGCAAACTCCGCGCTACGGTTATGACATCTACCACCGTTAAGCAGGTCTCTGTCCGCGAGGATGGCAAGTGCGTTGTGGAGGTAGAGGGTAAGAAGGGTGCTCAGAGCCTCGAGGCAGATGTCGTGTTGTCGGCTGTGGGTATCAAGTCCAACCTCGAGAATATGGGTCTTGAGGAGGTTGGCGTAGAGATAGAGCGCGACAAGGTGAAGGTCGACGAGCACTACCGCACATCTGTGGATGGCATATACGCCATCGGCGATATCATCGCCACCCCAGCCCTCGCTCACGTTGCCTCTGCCGAGGCTATACACTGCGTGGAGCATATCTGCGGTCTCAACCCCGAGCCTGTGGACTACACCACCATCCCTTCGTGCATCTTCACCTCTCCGGAGGTGGCATCCGTGGGTCTCACCGAGGCACAGGTCAAGGCACAGGGCATAGAGTATAAGGTCGGTAAGTTCCCATACACCGCATCGGGTAAGGCTACGGCGGCTGGCGAGCGTGATGGCTTCGTGAAACTCATCTTCGACGCCGAGGAGAAGTTGCTTGGTGCTCACTTCGTGGGTCACAACGTTACGGAGATGATTGGCGAGCCTACGCTTGCTAAGGTGCTTGGTGTCAATGCTCACCGCATCGCCCGCACCATCCACGCCCACCCCTCTATGCACGAGGCTGTTATGGAGGCGGCGGAAGATGCCCTCGGCTGCGCCATCCATATGTAATTTGACGAGATAAGGCAGACATCTGCTGCCGCTAACAAATACTCTCAGCAATGGGCAGTACGCTCAAGTACAGCCCATCGCTGAGATATTTGCCGAGCGTTGCATCTGCAGCCTTCTATCGCCAAATTGGTGTGAACGAGATAAGAGAGCATCTGCTTCCGAACTATGATGGGGAGTTATAGGGATTGATAGGGATAAATGGGGAGAGATAGGGAAATACCCATCTCTACCCATAACTACCCATCTCTCCCCATCATTCCCCTGAAAATAATAAACCCGTCATACCGAGGAGGCGCACGGTAACCCTCTATGTCATTCTGAGCGAAGCGTAGCGGAGTCGAAGAATCTCCTCGCTATGTGTTCGTTGTCAGTGGTGCGCCCTACGAGGAGATCCCTCGACAGGCTCGGGATGACATACTATACTAATATAGACGCGTCGCAGACGCCTTACTTTTCAGTTTTCACCTTTCACCTTTCACTTAAAAATCGCCGTAGGCACCTTACTTTTCACCTTTCACTTTTCACCTTTCCCTTAGATTTGTGCGTTACTTCATAGACCTCCAATACGACGGTGCTGCGTACTGCGGATGGCAGCGACAGCCCGATGCCACCACCGTGCAGGGTGTTATCGAGGAGAAACTCTCGATGCTCCTGCGTGCGGATACCGAGATTGTCGGCGCAGGACGTACCGACACAGGGGTCAACGCCTCATACTATGTCGCGCATTTCGACACCGATGTGGCTCTCGATACCCAGCAACTGCGCTACAAACTCAACAAGGTGCTACCTCCCGACATCGCCATACTCCGCATCCGTGAGGTAGGGCCTACGCTCCACGCGCGTTTCGATGCCCGTGAGAGGGAGTATACCTACTTCCTCACTCAGCGTAAGTCACCCTTTAGGCGCTTCTCGGCGTGGTACTACACCGCAGATATCGACGTAGAGCGTATGAATGCCGCCGCAGCGAAACTCCTTGAGTATGAGGACTTCACGTCGTTTGCCAAACTAAACTCCAACAACAAGACCAACATCTGCCATATCACCTATGCGCGTTGGGTTGTTGAGGATGATGGCACCCTGCGCTTCACGATACGTGCCGACAGGTTTCTGCGCAATATGGTGCGAGCCATCGTAGGCACATTGGTTGATGTTGGCAGGGGTCGCTATACTGTTTCGGAGTTCGAGGATATCATCCGCAGCAAGGATCTCTCGCGCTGCAGTTCCGGAGCCCCCGCCTGTGGACTCTTCCTCTCGGGTGTTAAGTATGATGAATAAAGAATAAGGGCTTGTCCAACAATATGTTAGGCAAGCCCAATTTTTATGGGAATACTGGAAGTCGTATAACAAGAGTTAGTTTTAGGCGCACGAAGACCGAAAAACCGGAGTTTACTCGGCGTAAATGAGGCTTTTGAGGTCGAGTGCAACGCCAAAATAACCTTGTTAGACGGCTTCTCTAAGGTTTACTTCAGAATCTGTATGAGGTTATTCATAGCCTCGCGTGCCGAGACATTGTTGTAGAGCACCGACCACACCATATCTGCGATAGGCATCTCGATGTTGCGACGCATAGAACTGAGGCGTATGCACTCGGCAGCGTAGTAACCCTCGGCAACCATCGTCATCTCGTTCAGGGCGCTCTTCACCGAGCATCCCTTACCCATCAGCGTACCGAGACGGCGGTTACGGCTGAGTGGCGAGTAGCAGGTCACGAGCAGGTCACCCATATATGCAGCGCTGTTGATATCACGATTCTCCACCTGGATAGCCTCGTCTATGAAGCGTTTCATCTCTGCGGCACATCCCGCGATGAGCACTGCGAGGAAGTTATCACCATAGCGCAAGCCCACGGCGATACCCACCGCCACGGCGTAGATATTCTTCATAATCGCCGCAGCCTCAACGCCAAGTACGTCGGTAGATAGGCTACAACGGAAATACTCATTGGCAAGGAGATTACGCACCGCCTCGGCATTCTCCACACTCTCGGATGCCACGGTGAGGTACGACAACTGCAACTGCGCCACCTCTTCGGCGTGCGAAGGGCCTGTTACCACGGCGAGGTTTGCCATAGGTACGTCGTAGTATTTGTGGATATGCTCCACGATGGTGAGGTAGTCGCCAGGGATGATACCCTTAACTGCCGACACCACAATCTTATCCTTGAGGCTCTCGGTCAGTGGGTCGAGGAACTTCTTCATAAATGCCGATGGCATCGCCACGAATACTATGTCGGCATCACGCACCACCTCGTTTATATCTGCCGATACTGTGAAGTAGTCGCCATCGATGTAGCACCAGGGGAGGTACTTAACGTTGCGGTTGCGTGTTACGAGAGACTCGCGAATATCGTCATTCAACACCAGCCAGTCAACGTGGTGGCGGTTGAAGGTAAGTGTCTTTACAATTGCTGTTGCCCAACTGCCATATCCTAAGACAGCACAACGGGGGCTACTCTTTGTGTCCATAGGTAAAAAATTATTGACAAATTTATAAAAAAAATGTGAAAACCCTTGCAAAATGTCCATATCTTTTTCCTATCTTTGCAAAGTAGATGCGACGGTAATTTACCCCGTAGGGGTTAAGTTGCTAAAATGTAACGAGTTACGACACCTGGCGGTGAGAGTGCCAAGAGTCGGTTTTTTTATCTATATATTCTCCCATATATAGCAACTCGGAGCATTGGTCGCGTCCACCGACGTAGCATAAAATAATAAAAACAAGAATATGGGTATCTTTTCATTTACACAAGAGTTGGCTATTGACCTCGGAACGGCCAATACCCTCATTATGCACAACGGCAAGGTTGTCGTTGACGAGCCATCTATCGTTGCACTCAGCATCAAGACTGGCGACCTTATGGCCATTGGTCACAAGGCGCGCTTGATGGATGGTAAGACACACTCTAACATCCGCACCATCCGTCCTTTGCGCGATGGTGTTATCGCCGACTTCGAGGCTACGGAGTTGATGCTTCGTGGCTTGATCAAGAAGGTTGGCGCTACACGAGGTATGTTCGCACCATCGTTGCGTATGATGATATGTATCCCTTCGGGCTCTACAAACGTGGAGATTCGTGCGGTACGTGAGTCTGCGCAGCACGCTGGTGGTCGTGAGATATATCTGTTGTTCGAGCCTATGGCAGCAGCGTTGGGTGCTGGTCTCGACGTAGAGGCTCCCGAGGGTAACCTCATCATCGACATCGGTGGTGGTACTTCGGAGATTGCTTGTATCTCGTTGGGCGGTATCGTATGCTCAAAGTCTATCAACGTTGCGGGTGATGTCTTCACCAACGACATCCAGAACTACATCCGTCAGCAGCACGGCATCCGCATTGGTGAGCGTACTGCCGAGGAGATTAAGTGTGCCATCGGTGCTGCTATCCCAGAGTTGGAGAACGAGCCTGAGGATTATGTCTTCACAGGCTCAAATATGCTCACCAACCTGCCTCAGACCGTGACCCTCAACTACAGCGAGATTGCCTATGCGTTGGATAAGTCACTCGTTAAGGTGGACAACGCCCTTATGGAGGTGTTGGAGGAGATGCCACCAGAGTTGTACTCCGATGTTGTCAAGAACGGTATCTACCTTGCGGGTGGTGGTGCACTCATCAAGGGTCTCGATGTTCGTTTGTCCAAGAAGTCGGGCTTGCCTGTGCACATCGCCGAGGATCCACTGCGCGCCATCGCACGCGGTACGTGCATAGCCCTCAAGAACATCGGCAACTTCTCGTTCTTGATTGGTGGTGATAAGTAGTATCAGAGTAATATAGATTTTTTATGAGGCTGTCGGCGTTTGCGAGGCAGCCTCTTTCGGACGGTTATGTATCGACTTTTAGAGTTTATAAAACTTATCTACGTCTTTGTTATCTTCGTGGTGTTGGAGGTTGCTGCCCTGTGGAGTTATGCCACCTCATCGCCATATACCGAGGCCAAGATTCTGGCGCGTACCACCGCTGTGGGTGCTTCCATCAGTGGCGCTGTCACCTACACCCAGAACTTCTTTGCTCTTCCCGACGAGAATCGTGCTCTTATGGAGCGTGTTGCGGCGCTGAGTGCCGAGGTGCAGAGCCTCACTATGCAGCAGGAGGGCGAGGTTGTGGAGGGTATGTTTGCCCAGGATGGCGATGATAGTGCCTCACACTTCCGCTACCATCCTGCCAAGGTTGTCTCTATGACCACCAACCGCCAGCGTAACTACCTGGTGCTGGATCGTGGTGCTATGGATGGCATCTCTAAGGATATGGGTGTTGTCACGGCGGAGAATGCCCTTGTGGGATATGTGGTGTCGTGCAGCGACCACTACTCTGTTGTGCAGCCTATGCTCAACGTTGAGTTCAGCACCGGCGGTCGTTTGGTCGACAATGGCCACGTCTGTGTAGTGTGGTGGTCGGGAGACTCGATGTATGAGGTAGATGCCAAGGATCTCTCGGTATACTCCGAGCCTCAGGAGGGTATGCGTGTTGAGGTGCGTTCGGAGCGTCTGCCCGATGGTGTGCTGCTGGGTACGGTCAAGTCCTATGAGTTGAACTCTGCAAAGTCGGCATATAGCGCCAAGATAACCATCGCTGCCGATATGTCGAGGTTGGATAACCTCCTTATCGTGGAGAATACCCACTACCACGAGATTGAGAGCCTCGTGCAGCAGGCGCAGTAGGTGGGTAAGTGTTTTTTTGATTGTCGTGAGATACTACTACTATGTTTAGAAATATTCCGTACCTGACAATGACGGTAGTGTTGCTACTGCTTCAGATATTTGTTCTCGACGAACTGAGCATCGCGTTGTGGATACGCCCTATGCTCTTTCCGCTTATTGTTATGCTGCTGCCTATGGAGTTGCGCACTATATGGGTGTTGCTTGGCTCGTTGGGCGTAGGTGTTGTTATGGACGTGGCGTTGGGTGGTGCAGGGTTGTACACCGCTACGCTGCTGCCATTGGTGGTGTTACGCCATTGGGTTATGTATATCACTACGGGTCGTAGCGTGGAGTTTGGCGATCAGTCATCGCTCTTGTCACGTCTGCCATTGCGTCAGTTGATGATATATGCTACGGCTATGCTTGGCTTGCACCATACGATGTTCTTCCTCTTGGAGACTCTGTCGTTCATCTCGCCATTGCGTCTCATTGCCACTATTGTGCTCAGCACCCTTATGTCGGTTGTTGTGGCGTGGCCTATATTGCGTTTGTTCCTCTCTAAAATCGTTGTTAAGTAATGTCTAATCAGGGATATATACACCATCGTATGCTGCGCATCATAGTCATCGCTGTGGGCGTTGTCATCCTCATCCGTCTGTTCTCTATGCAGATTCTCTCGGATGAGTACGATGCTAAGGCTACGAGGAACATTGTGCGTGTCGAGACCGAATACCCTATGCGTGGCGAGGTGCTTGACCGCCGTGGCGAGTATTTGGTTAAGAGTAGGGTATGCTACGATGTTGTGGTGGTGCACCGTGAGTTGCCGAAGGAGGGTTTCGACACGTTGCGCCTCGCCTCTATCCTCGATATGTCGGTTGAGAGTCTCAACAAACAACTCACGAAGGCACGTCAGAGCCCTCGTGCCGCAATACTTGTTGTGGGCTACCTCTCGCAGGAGAACAAACTGCTCCTCGACGAGGGTAACTTCAAGGGCTTTCACACCCGTTTTCGCACGGCGCGTGAGTATCCACGAAAGATTGGT
>JAFOCZ010000188.1 GCA_017380955.1 Alistipes sp. | reverse complement strand
GTCCGCAAGGGCAGTCTTTTTTTTGTTTGGGTAAAGTGAAAAGTAAAAGGTGAAAAGTGAAAGGTGAAAAGTAGGGTGTCTGCGACGCTTTAATTTATGGGGATTTATGGGGATTGATGGGTAGTTATGGGTAGTTCCCCATTTGTCCCTATCTCTCCCTATCTCTCCCTATCTCTCCCTATCTCTCCCTATCATTCCCCATCAATTCCCATCTCTAATCGTTCCAGCGGAGCGATACCCCTCGTGCTCCCCACGCACCAAGAACTAAAACGTCTTAAATCGCCTGAAAATGCCCTTTATGGCGATTATTTGCTGTTATGTCATTCGCAGTGCCTAACTTTTTTGGGAGATAGTTTGTTAAAACCGAAATTTTTGAGTAAATTTGCACGTCTATATATATAAATATATATAACGACAACAAAACTTCCAGCGAGAGTAAATTGAATAACATAAACTAATATGTCAGAAGAGTTGAATAACACAGAGGTGACGGGACGTATTGTCAAGGTCAACCTCGAAGAGCAGATGAAATCGGCATATATCGACTACTCGATGTCGGTAATCGTGTCGCGAGCACTGCCCGATGTGCGTGATGGTTTGAAACCCGTACATCGTCGTATTTTGTATGATATGGCTGCTGAGTTGAACCTCACATCCGACAAGCCTACACGTAAGAGTGCGCGTATCGTCGGTGATGTGCTCGGTAAGTTCCACCCACACGGCGATAGTTCTGTTTACGAGGCTATGGTGCGTATGGCTCAGGAGTGGTCTATGCGCTACCCATTGGTTGAGGGTCAGGGTAACTTCGGATCTATGGATGGTGACTCTCCTGCGGCGATGCGATACACCGAGGCTCGTATGCAGAAGATTACCGATGAGGTGATGGCAGATATCGAGAAGGAGACTATCGACTGGGGTCTCAACTTCGACGATACCCTCAAGGAGCCTACAGTGTTGCCAACACGCATTCCTTTGTTGTTGGTGAATGGTGCGAGCGGTATTGCCGTAGGTATGGCTACCAATATGGCACCTCACAACTTGTCGGAGGTTGTTGATGCCTGCTGCGCATATATCGACAATCCAGAGTGTGAGTGCGAGGAGTTGCTTAACTATGTTAAAGGTCCTGATTTCCCTACAGGAGCCATTATCTATGGATACGAGGGTGTTAAGGAGGCTCTCTTGACAGGTCGTGGTCGTGTTATGATGCGTGCCCGCACTGAGATTGAGACCTCGCCAACAGGACACGAGACTATCATAGTTACCGAGATTCCATATATGGTCAACAAGGCAGATATGATTAAGCGTATCGGCGAGTTGGTCAACGAGAAGAAGTTGGAGGGAATAACCCACATCAATGATGAGTCTGACCGTCAGGGTACTCGTATCGCTATCGAGGTTAGACGTGATGCTTCGGCAAATGTGGTGCTCAACACCCTCTTTAAGAATACGCAGTTGCAGACATCATTTGCAGTTAACAACATCGCATTGGTAAATGGCCGTCCTCAGTTGCTTAACCTCAAGGATCTCATCAAGCACTTTGTGGAGCACCGTCACGATGTCATTTTGCGCCGCTCACGCTTTGACCTTCAGAAGGCCGAGGAGCGTCTGCACATCGTACAGGGCTTGCTCATCGCACAGGACAACATCGACGAGGTTGTACATATTATTCGCTCGTCGAAGACCACCGAGGAGGCTCGCACACGTCTTCAGGAGCGTTTCTCGCTCTCGGCATTGCAGACCGCCGCAATCCTCGAGATGCGTCTTCGCCAACTCACAGGACTCCAGCGCGAGCAGTTGGAGCAGGAGCGCGACGAACTTATGAAGACTATCGACTACTTGAAGGCTGTTCTTGAGAGCCACGATATGCAGATGCAGATTATCAGGGACGAGTTGTTGGAGATTAAGGCTAAGTATGGCGACGAGCGCCGCTCGGAGATTATCTACTCTTCGGAGGAGTTCAACCCTGAGGATTTCTATGCTGATGATGATATGGTTATCACCATCTCGCATATGGGATATATCAAGCGTACACCACTTGCCGAGTACCGCACTCAGAATCGTGGTGGCGTAGGTGCTAAGGGTAGCGCTACACGCGATGAGGACTTCATCGAGCATATCTATGTTGCCTCTATGCACAACACTATGATGTTCTTCACGGAGATGGGTCGTTGCTACTGGTTGAAGGTATACCAGATTCCTGAGGGCACACGTTCGTCGAAGGGTCGTGCAATACAGAATGTTATCCAGATTGAGCCTGGTGACAAGGTACGCGCATATATCAACGTTAAGAACTTGGGTGACAAGGAGTTTGTGGAGAATAACTACCTTGTGATGTGTACCAAGCGCGGTGTTATCAAGAAGACAACCCTCGAGGATTACTCACGCCCACGTACTAACGGCGTTAAGGCAATCGTTATTAGAGAGGATGACCAGTTGTTGGAGGTGAAACTCACAAGTGGCAATGCCGAGATTATGATTGCTGCGCGTGAGGGTCGTGCCATCCGCTTCAACGAGTCTACGGTGCGTCCTATGGGTCGTGTAAGTACCGGTGTGCGTGCTATCTCTATCGAGGAGAGCGACGAGGTTATCGGTATGATTGCCATCGAGCCAGAGTCTAAGCAGGATGTCTTGGTGCTCTCGGAGAATGGCTTCGGTAAGCGTACCGACCTGGATGAGTATCGTATCACCAACCGTGGCGGTAAGGGTGTCAAGACCATCAACGTTACTGAGAAGACCGGTAAACTTATCTCTATCCAGGCTGTTACCGACGACAACGACTTGATGATTATCAACCGTTCGGGTCTCACCATCCGCACCTCTGCCGACCAGATTCGTGTTGCTGGACGTGCTACACAGGGTGTGAAGGTTATCAACTTGCGCGATGGTGACTCTATCGCTTCGGTTACTGCAGTGCCAAAGACCGAGGAGGCAGAGGAGATTCCAGCAGCAGAGGTAGTCACCGCGGATGGCGCAGCAACCGCAGAGGGCGCAGCACCAGTGGTGGAGACAGCGGAGAATGCTAACGAATAAATTTAAAAAAGTAACATAATCTTAAAACTATGAAGAAGTTTTTATTTCTTGCAGCAGCGTTGTTGATGTTCGCAGCGCCTGCAGCAAATGCTCAGAGAGTTAAGACTGACTCTGAGGTTGCAAAACTCGAGAAGGCTGATGCCACTATCAACGATGTAAAGAAGAATGGCAAGGCTGCAACGTGGATCAAGCACGCTGATGCTTATGTAAACGCCTATATCTTGCCTACAAAGGAGTTGGGTCAGGGTGTTCCTGTAGCAGTTCTTCAGATGAACGTTGGTGAGCCTATGGGTATGGTTCAGGGTGAGTTGATGGGTATGCCTATGGTTGTTCTTCAGTACGACTATGTAGACGTATACGTTGACCCTGCTACATACTTGATTCAGGGCTGGGATCAGAAGAAGTCTATCAAGGAGAACCTCCCAGAGACTGCTCTCGCATCTTTGGCAAAGGCTTATGAGTTGGATGCAAAGGCTGAGTCTAAGATTGCTCCTGTGGCTATGACTCTTGCTAACGCTTTGTCACAGCAGGGTGAGGCTCTCAACGGCGTAGGTCGTGTTTTGGAGGCTTCAAAGTGCTTCGACTTGGCTTACCGCGCTCAGACTATTGTGCCATCTATCGAGGAGAATGGTCTCAACCTCTACAACGCTGGTTACCTTATGACTCTCTACGCTTCAGGTCTTCAGGGTGACGAGGCTGTTGCTGCGTTCCAGCAGGGTGCTAAGTATTTCGAGGAGGCTCTCGAGGCTGGCATCACCGATGGTGCTGGTAGCATCTACTACTTCCTCTTCCACTGCTACTATGGTCAGAAGTCTTTGGATCGTGACCTCTACCTCGCTAAGGCTAAGGAGACTTTGACAACAGGTATCGAGAAGTTCCCAAAGAACTCTAATATCCTCGATGGTCTTATGCAGTTGTACACTGCTGAGGAGGGTGTTGGTGACCCTGCAGAGTTGGTTGAGCGTATCGACAACAACCTCAAGGAGGGCGAGAGTTACGACTTGTGGTTTGGTCGTGGCCGTGTCTTCAACGCTTTGAAGAACTACGACGAGTGTATCCACTCTTTCAAGCAGTGCGCACGTCTCAACCCAGCAGATTTCGATGCTAACTACTTTGTTGGTTACTTCATCATCGAGAAGGCTAACGCTCTTCTTGCAGAGGTTAACAGCCGCACAGATGTTGAGGACTACGACGCTGAGGTTAAGAAGGTAGACCTTGTATTCGCTCAGGCTATCGAGTGGTTGGAGAAGGCACACCAGATTAACCCTTCTCACCTCGACTCAGTAACTTGCCTCCGTCAGTTGTGCTTCCGTCTTCGCGAGATGGATGGTATGATGGATAAGTATAATCACTACAAGCAGATTGAGTCTCAGATGTAGTAATATTTGTTGAGATAACAGCGCATCTACTGCCGCTAACGAAATATTTCGCCAATGGGCAGTACGCCTAAGTACAGCCCATCGCCAAAAATTTCGCCGAGCGTTGTATCTGCACTATTCTATCAACAAATAGGCAAAGCGAAGTTTCGGTCTTCGTGCGCTGTTATACAACTTCAAAAATTAATGGTAGAGAGTTGCCTAATCGCAAGATTGGGCAACTCTTTTTTTTGTCTATTTGGTGGTGATGTTTGGAGGTTTGGCGGCTATTTTGTACTTTTGTTATAATCAATATATACGACTATGATTACCAATACGACCGAAGATGCTATAAAGAGTGTGGTTGCCACGCAGCGAAGGTTTTTCCGTAGCGGTGAGACTCTCGATGTGGAGTATCGTCTTGCAGCCCTCAGGAGGTTGCGTGAGGCTATAGTGCGCAACGAGAAGGCACTTGCCGATGCGCTATATGACGACCTTCATAAATCCTATGAGGAGGCATACCTCACCGAGATAAGCATCGTGCTGGGCGAGATAGATAACTTCCTGAAGCATCTTAGAGGCTGGGCAGCACCATCCAAGAAGTCCACGCCGCTGAAGATGTTCCCATCGCGAAGTGAGGTTATCACCGAGCCTCTTGGTGTGTCGCTTATCATAGCGCCGTGGAACTATCCTGTGCAGTTGTTGCTTAACCCTCTTGTGGGTGCTATAGCGGCGGGATGTACCGCAGTGCTCAAGCCATCACCCTATGTCCCTCACGTTGCGGAGGTGCTCGAGGTGCTGATTTCGGAGGCTTTCGATAAGGAGTATGTGGCTGTGGTGCAGGGTAACCGCGATGTAAACGCAGCGTTGTTGCGCGAGCGTTACGACATTATATTCTTTACCGGCTCTCCCGACTTAGCGCGTGTTGTTATGCGTGCTGCGGCGGAGAATCTCACTCCTGTGGTGCTGGAACTTGGTGGTAAGAGCCCTGTGGTGGTTGATAGGAGTGCCGATATTACCCTCGCTGCGAAACGCATAGCGTGGGGTAAGACGCTCAATGCTGGACAAACCTGCATAGCCCCCGACTATATCCTTATCCATCGCGATGTCAAGGCGCAGTTTGTTGAGGCATTCAGAGATGCTCTGCGTGCACTACACGGCGATGATGTGCGACGCAGCGAGCACTATGC
>JAFOCZ010000022.1 GCA_017380955.1 Alistipes sp. | reverse complement strand
GTGGAACACAGGGCGTGCCTGAGAGTGGTTGCTATCCTGCTCGGTGCGGAACTCTATAGAATGATGATTCTTCTGACACCACTCTATGAGGCGACTCTTGAAGTCGGTCTCGGACTGCAGCATCTCGTCGATAGAGAGATAATGGCCATAGATGTCGTTGATAAGCAGACGGTTGGCAAAGTCATAACCCTGGTCGAGGTATATAGCACCCATCATAGCCTCAAAGGCATCGCCGAAGATATGCTTCTGTGTGGCGTTACCCGCAGCATTGGAGATAACAAGTTTATCCAAGCCCAATGCCGAGGCGATGCGGTTGAGGGACTGTCGTGACACAATCTTCGAGCGCAACTGTGTCATAAAACCCTCGTCGCGGTCGGGGAACTCTATGAAGAGGTAGTCCGATGTGATGCTCTCGATGACAGCATCGCCGAGAAACTCAAGACGCTCGTTGTTGATGTGGCTGCCATCCTCCAACTCCACAGATGCCGACTTGTGGATGAGGGCCAACTTATACAACTCGATGTTGTGGGGTATGAAGCCGAACATATCGTCGATGGCAGCGTAGAAGCGCTTATCTTCGCCAAAGCGTCGGCGTAGGGGACGTAGTATAAAATCAAACATAGTTTTCTTTTCGGTAAGAGATTATATCCCAAGCATCGCCGTACACAACAATCAGCTCACGCAGACCTAACATAGGTCAACATCAGATCACCATTGCGCACTACTCGGGAGCGTAAAACACAAAATAAATGGACTAAGCCGCAGGTGTAGCACCCAGGGCATAGTCCATAGATTCCTAAAAATAGGCGGATGAATCTATTAAATTCGTCTATTACTTGTGAGACTCGATGTAGTCTACAGCATCACCTACAGTCTGGATCTTCTCAGCGTCACCATCTGGAATCTGAAGGTCGAAAGCCTTCTCAAACTCCATAATGAGCTCTACCTGATCCAAAGAATCAGCACCAAGGTGTGCAGTGAAGCTTGCCTCACGAACTACCTCTGACTCCTTAACGCCCAACTTGTCAACGATGATCTCGACAACTTTTGACTGAATTTCTGACATAATAAATAAGTTTTAGTTAAACATTTATGTTCTCCTTTAATAACGCAGAGTGAATATTTTTTTTCACTCCGACGATGCAAAAGTAACACTTTTTTATTATCTTTGACATTATTTCGCAAAAAAATTATCATCAATTTTATTGATACTAATGTTAAATTACTAATACTGAGTGAATTATGAACTTATTGCTAATTTCCAATTCTACCAATGCAGGCGAGCCTTATCTCAAATATCCTATCGCCGAGATAGCAAAAACGCTCAACGGCGTATCGGAGGTGGTATTCGTACCTTATGCTGCTGTAACCTTCTCATACGACGAGTATGAGCGTAAGGTGCAGGAGCGCTTCAACGAGATCGGCATCAAGGTGACATCCGTACACCGCGCCCTCAACAAGCGTAACTTCGTGCGCCACGCACAGGCTATCGTCATCGGTGGTGGTAACACCTTCGCACTCCTCAAGAAGATGCAGGAGGAGGATCTCCTCGATGTCATCTACCGCCGTGTGAAGGCTGGTATGCCTTATGTTGGCTGGTCAGCAGGTAGCAACGTCACCTGCCCTACTATCTGCACTACAAATGATATGCCTATCGTGCAGCCAGAGTCATTCCGCGCTATAGGTCTTGTGCCATTCCAGATCAACCCTCACTACCTCGACGCTAACCCTGAGGGTCACGCTGGCGAGACTCGTGAGCAGCGTATCAACGAGTATATCGAGGCTAACCGCAGCCGCTATGTTGTAGGTCTTCGCGAGGGTTGTATGTTGCGCATCGACGACAACGGCATCCAACTCATCGGCTCACGCCCTATGCGTATCTTCAAGAAGGGCGTTGCTACATATGAGGTGCAGCCAGGCGAGAACATCGACTTCCTCATCCGTCGCACAAAGTAAGAGCGATGCACATTGATACTCAAGAGATTGGCGCGCGTGGCGAGGATATCGCTATGGCGTGGCTTCGTGAGCGTGGTTACTACATCGTGGAGCGCAACTGGCGCATAGGACACCACGAGATAGACATCATCGCGCAGCACTTCGACACGTTGCACTTCGTGGAGGTCAAGACGCGTAGCATCAGCAGTTGGCAGTCGCCCTACGACAGCATCACCAAGCAGAAGTGCGAGGCGTTGCGCAAGGGTGCTATGGCCTACCGCACCATACACCGCATACCTCACAACATTCAGTTTGACCTGATTGCTATAGTCATCGACGACCACGGCAACCATACACTTGAGTACACCGAGCGAATAATGTAACAGTGAGGAGTGAGTAGTGAGTAATTAGTAATGAGTAATTAGTAGTGTGTCGCCCCGTTGGGGCGATTTAAAATGGGGATTGATAGGGAGAGATAGGGATAAATAGGGAACTACCCATAACTACCCATTAGTCCCCATAACTACCCATCCCATATCGCCCCTCAGGGCGACACTATTACTAATTACTAATTACTAATTAACAAATTACTCATTACCACAGGGGCTGTCTTTGGCAGTCCCTTTATTATATGAAGTATCTATATAACATCGGCATACACCTCTACACCACCGCTATCACCATCGCAGCAACCGTAAACACCAAGGCACGACTGTGGTGCGAGGGGCGTAAGGGACTACTACGGAGGATTGAGGAGCAGCACGGCACACATACCAAGCGCCGTGTGTGGATTCACGTGGCATCGCTCGGTGAGTTTGAGCAGGCACGACCTATCATAGAGCACATCCGCAAGGAGCAACGTGAGGTGGAGATTATCGTCACCTTCTTCTCGCCATCGGGATATGAGATACGCAAGGATTTTGCACTTGCAGATGCTGTCCACTACCTCCCTGCCGACACACCACACAACGCCCGAAGATTCATAGAGACGCTGAAGCCCGATATAGCGATATTCATAAAGTATGAGTTCTGGCTGAACTACCTCAGTGAACTCCGCAAGCGCAACATCGCAACATTCTTGGTAGCAGCAACATTCCGCAATGAGTCGATATTCTTCAAGCCGTGGGGCAAACTATGGCGCGAGGCCCTCAAGACTTATAGCACTATTTTTGTGCAAAATGACACATCGGTGGAGTTACTCAGGAGCATAGGCATCGAGAGCGCTGTGGTGGCCGGAGATACACGCTTTGACCGTGTTATGGCAATAGCAAAGGAGGCACGACAACTACCTGTAATAGAGGCTTTTCGTGGCGAGAAACCACTCCTCGTTGCGGGCTCAACGTGGCCAAAGGATGAGGAACTCATAGCGCAGTTGGCGAAGGAGAATCGCGATGTGAAGATTGTTATAGCGCCACACGAAATTGACACGCGCCACGTCGATAACATCATAGCACGCTGCGAGGGCAAGGCTATACACTACACCGCGTGCGATGACACAACGCGCTATGACGATTACCAGATACTTGTGCTTGATACTATGGGTATGCTCTCCGCGGTGTACCGCTACGCCCACTTGGCATACATTGGCGGTGGCTTTGGCGCTGGCATCCACAACACTTTGGAGGCTGCGGTGTATGGTCTTCCCATAGCCTTTGGTCCTCGCTATCAAAAGTTTAACGAGGCTACGGAGATGATATCACGGGGTATTGCGCATAGCATTAGCGATTATGATGAGTTACGCGCGTGGTTTCGGGATATGAAAGATGAGGATATGTGGCACAGTGTACATCACGCTGCCGAGCGCTACACATCCGCCAACTGCGGCGCAACAGAACGCATCTGCAAAGTAATCAGTAGTGAGGAATGAGGAATTAGTAATGTGTCGCTCCGTTGGAGCGATTACAAAGTGAAAACTGAAAACTGAAAACTGAAAAGTGTGGTGTCTGCGACGCATATTAAACTTCGTCATTGCGAAGAATTGCATCAATAGTCATCACTGATACGTTATACGTTCTATGCAATTCTGTGGCAATCTACCATTGGGATAGTTCCTCGCTGATACTGATTGACACTATCAATCACAGCCCTCAACGAATATTCCAGCGGTAGATACCCACGTCGGCGCAGCGAACATATAACCGCCTGATACACACTACT
>JAFOCZ010000187.1 GCA_017380955.1 Alistipes sp. | reverse complement strand
GGGTGGGAGTGTGACTTCCTGCACTACGGCACACCAGCGCAACGTGTGGCAGAGAGCATACCCGAGAACAGAGCACTACTCCTTGTGCACGGCACACGCACCGAGGAGCAAGATGTGAGAGTTGTAGCACAACGTACCGAGAGGGCAACGTGGGTGTTATGCCCAGAGTCTAACCGCTACATCTCGCGAGCAACGCCCCCTGTGGAGATGTTCCGAAGGTTAGGTGCAAAGATTGCGGTGGGTACAGACTCGCTGACATCGGCACGCGACCTCTCTATGATAGAGAATCTTAGGCAACTGAATGGGTTGTGTGATGCTCCGCTTGCGGAGTTGCTGACGTGGGCAACATACAACGGCGCAGTGGCGTTAGGTGTGGAGAGCAACAAGGGAAGCATAGAGCGTGGCAAAGCCCCGGGATTGGTGGTTGTGGAGGGTGCAGACCTGCACGACCTGCGTCTTTTGCCCGAGACCACAACGCGCAGAATAATATAATGGCACGAAATTGGCAGCGATTCGATATTGAAGTTATGGGTTTGGTTGAAAAATAGAGCCTTTACTTTGATAGGAGCAAAGTTTTAGATACTTTTGTATAAACCCCCAAAGATACATAAAGTAATAGTAATGGATAATATACTCCACATAGAGCAGACCAACAGCGGTGACACCATACACTGCCACTACCTCAGTGACTCAGGGACGTGGGTGGCGTATGGCAAATCGGCGTATGGATTGCAGCATATGGCAAGCAGCGCCGGATACCACACCATAGACAGATACTGCACCGAGATGGATATGGCGTGTGTGATGGTGGGTAACGAGACCCTCAGCCGCATATGCTCGGGTGCTAATATCGAGAGCGAGGAGCAGCACCTCAGGATGGACTTCACCGCCACGTTTAGCGATGCAGCATACACATCGTGGGTCAACGACATTCGCAGCACCAGTGCCAAGAAGAACAACCGCTGGGTGCATACCACAATCAGCGATGAGGTTGCCAAGACGGGTTATATCAAAGATGGTATGTCGACATTTGCACGACGTACCAAGCGCCTCGTAGACTTTATTTTTGCCCTTGTGGCGATGATAATCTTTGCGCCACTGTTCCTTATCATATACATCCTTGTGCGCAGAGAGGATGGCGGCCCTGCGATATTCAAGCAGGAGCGCATAGGACGCTATGGCAAACCTTTCAACATCTACAAATTCCGCACTATGCGCCTCGATGCCGAGAAGAATGGCCCTCAACTAAGCCACTCGAGCGGTATGTATGACCGCCGTCTTACGAAGGTGGGAAGATTCCTGCGCGCGCATCACCTTGATGAGTTACCACAGTTGTGGAATGTGCTGCGTGGCGATATGGCATTCATAGGCCCTCGCCCCGAGCGACAGTTCTACATCGACCAGATTATGGAGTATGACAAGCGCTATGAGTATCTCTATCAGATACGCCCCGGCGTGACAAGTTATGCGACGCTCTACAACGGCTATACCGACACTATGGAGAAGATGCTACGCCGCCTGGAGTATGACCTCTACTATCTGCAGAATCGCTCGTGGAGATTCGATATGAAGATACTCTTCTACACCTTCTGCGCCATAGTCTTTGGCAAGAGGTTTTAGGATTACGAAAAACTACTTACAAACTATATGCAAGCAATAATCTTAGCAGCAGGAATGGGTCGCCGTCTTGGCGCTCTCACAAACAACAACACCAAGTGTATGCTCGAGGTAAACGGCATAAAACTTATAGACCGCACCCTCGACATCTTGGATGAGTTGAACATTCGCAGAGTGATACTCGTTGTGGGATACAACGCCCAGAACGTAGTGGACCACGTGGGTGATAAGTACAAGGGTATGGAGATTACCTATGTCGAGAATAGCATCTACGACAAGACAAATAACATATACTCATTGTTCCTGGCCCGCGAGCATCTCCTCGAGGATGACACGCTGCTGCTGGAGTCGGACCTCATCTTCGAGAGCGACGTTGTTAGAAAGATTATTGAGGATAGCGACCCAAATATCGCCCTTGTGGATAAGTATGAGAGTTGGATGGATGGCACTGTGGTGACCCTCGACAACGACAATAAGATTGCGGAGTTCTTAGGTAAGGATAGATTCCGCTACTCCGACATCGACCACTACTACAAGACTGTAAATATCTATAAGTTCAGCAAGGAGTTCTCGACGACACACTACGTTCCGTTCCTCGAGGCCTATTGCCACGCACTGGGTAAGAATGAGTATTATGAGCAGGTGCTGAAGGTTATCACACTCCTTGACGACTCACCACTCAAGGCATTGCCCCTCGATGGTGAGAAGTGGTATGAGATTGATGATGTTCAGGATCTCGATATCGCATCGAGCATCTTCGCGACAAGCGACGAGGAGCGTTTCCGTGCTATATCATCACGCTTTGGCGGTTACTGGCGCTACCCTCATCTGCTGGACTTCTGCTATCTGGTAAATCCATACTTCCCACCGCAGCAGATGATTGACGAGATAAAGGCGAGTTTCGAGACCCTGATGCGTGAATACCCCTCGGGAATGCGCGTAAACAGCCTCCTTGCAGCCAAGTATTTCGGCATAAATCAGGATTATGTGGTGGTGGGCAATGGCGCTGCAGAACTTATAAAGGCTCTCGTGGAGCAGCATATGGGTCGCACGGGTGTTATATACCCCACCTTCGAGGAGTACCCTAACAGAGCCGCCCAGGAGCGCATCAAGTCCTTCGTGCCACAAAACGACGACCTGCGCTACGATGCCGAGGATATTATGCGATACTTCGGTGATGGCGATTGCGACACGCTGCTACTCATCAACCCCGATAACCCTTCGGGAAACTACATACCATACGACGACCTTATGCGCCTCATAGCGTGGACCAAGGAGCGAGGTATGAGGTTTGTTGTGGATGAGTCGTTTGTGGACTTTGTGGATGTGGAGGGTGAGTTCTCACTCCTCAAGGATGAGATTTTGGAGGGTAACCCACACCTCAGCGTCGTGAAGAGCATCTCGAAGTCGTATGGTGTGCCAGGATTCCGCCTCGGCGTTGTGGCAAGTGGCGACAAAGACCTCATAGCACGACTAAAGAAGGAGGTGGCGATATGGAACATAAACTCGTTTGGCGAGTTCTATATGCAGATATACGAGAAGTATCACAAGGACTACCTCAAGGCTTGTGAGTTGTTCCGCGAGGAGCGTAAACTCTTCTACGAGGAGTTGCAGGGTGTTGACTATCTGCACGTTATACCATCACAGGCAAACTACTTCCTCTGTGAGATTCGCGGTGGTAGGTACTCGGCGCGAGAGTTGGCAGTGCGTCTGCTTGCCGACTACGACATCCTCATCAAGGATTGCTCGTCGAAGGCGGCGTTCAACAACCGCAACTACATACGTCTTGCAGTGCGCGACCGCAAGGATAACCACCGTCTTGTAGAGGCACTTAAAACATATATGTAATGAAGATGCTGCAAATCACCATAATAGGAGGTGGTTCGTTAGGACACGTCTGCGCAGGAGTATTCTCCTCACAGCCTAACGTCGCAGTGTCAATCTTCACAGGACGACCCGAGAGATGGAACAACGATATTGTTGTAAAGGATATCAACGGAAAAATCTTTGAGGGTCACATAGCACATATATCGAGCAATGCCGAGGAGGTTATACCTCAGAGCGACATAGTATTCCTATGTCTGCCAGGATTTCTCATTGAGAAGACACTGAGAGATATAAAGCCATATATCACAGCATCGACAACGATTGGAAGCATCGTAAGCAACACAGGATTCTTCTTCGCGGCACACGATATACTCCCCGACGGCACAAAACTCTTTGGCTTCCAGCGCTCACCGTTCATAGCTCGCGTAGAGGAGTATGGCAAATCGGCAAACCTGCTCGGATATAAAAAAGAGGTTGCCATAGCGTGTGAGAATATTGCGGATGAGGAGGCATTCAGATGCGAGGTAGAGCGACTCTTCATAACCCCCACGAAACTCCTGAAAAATTTCTACGAGGTGAGCCTCACCAATAGCAACCCTATACTCCATACTGGCAGATTGTATGCTATGTGGGGGGATTGGAGTGGCGAGGTATACGACCACAACATACTCTTCTACAAGGAGTGGACAGATATGGCATCGGAGTGTATAATGGCTATGGATGACGAGTTTATGATGCTTCTGGACAAACTCCCCGTTGAGAAGGGAAGCATACCACGATTGCTCGACTACTACGAGTCGTATGATGCGGCATCACTAACACATAAAATATCGAATATCGCAGCGTTTCAGACCATAACATCGCCAATGAAGGAGGTTGAGGGTGGCTGGATTCCCGACTTTGAGAGTCGCTACTTCACCGAGGACTTCCCATATGGCCTGCGATTTATAAAGGAACTTGCCCAAAAGTATAACATCGACACCCCTACCATAGACAAGGTGTATAATTGGGGAATGGAGCGCATAGCCCGATAAGTGCAATACATAACGCCAATGTTCGTAACTACGACATTGGCGTTATTGTTTACTGGGGTGAAATACGCGACGGCGTTACGTTATATCGGCGCTTGAAGGTGGCTATGAAGTGCGAGACGTTGATAAACCCACATAGGTGTGCCACCACGAAGGTGGGGATTGTGGTATGGCGGAGCATAGCCTCGGCAATCTCGAGTCTGCGCCATAGGAGCCACCTATGTGGCGGTGTGCCGTAGTAGTCGAAGAAGCGTCGCTTGAAGGTAGACACCGAGAGGCAACATACCGAGGCGAGGTCGTCGACAGAGACACTGGTGGCAATAGCCCTGAGCACCGCAGCCTCGAAACGTTGCTGCTCACGGCATTGGGGTGCGGTGTGGAACAACCTCTCACGATTTATATGCACCACGACAATCTCCACAATAGCATCACCACCCAAGCGGCACTGCACCGTATGGCGACCAGCGTCGAGGATTGTGGGAGAGGCGGAGGTTAGCGTGATGTCGGATTTAGGGATGCAGCACCTGCCACTTATAAGGTAGAGGATGCAGCAACTCTCGGTTGTAATCTCTATGTCTCTGTTATACTTAATTTGTCGATGCTCTATCGTCACATTGCGAAGCACATCACCGCAGTTAAATCCCGAAATCATATCTTTGTGTTTTAGATTTGCACAAAGATATCTACGATAATTATGCCTAACAACAACGTTCCAAGGCTTGACCGCAAGTGTATACGCTTATGGTCGGCTACCTGAGACGGTGGGCGTGGAAGTGTGGCGTTACGAAACGCACGAAGAAGAGCAGCGCCACAACGACAAACGCTGCGCCCAAGATATAGCAGTGCACATATCCCGACTCCGAGATAGCACCACCAACGAGCATACCACCGCCGATGCCCACATCCCAACCTGTGAGGTATGTGGCATTTGCCGTGGCACGACGTGAGTTTGGCGCAAGGTTTATGAAGAGGGTGTTGTATGCTGGGAACATAGTGCCATAGCCATAGCCAAAGAGGAATGCCGTGAGGAAGTAGGTGACATATGCCGCTGCGATGCTCCACGATGCCACGGTAGAGAGCAGCGCCTCGCCACAAGCACCGAGGAAGGCTATGCAGATACCTGTGCGTATGGTCTCCGTCACAAAACCCTTATCCACACGCTTGCCAGAGTGGAGACGTGAGGATATGAGACCTGCGGCCATAACCGTGAAGAAGAGGCCTGCGTTGTGCGTGATACCCACCTCGCGAGCATACAACGCCATATAACTTGTGGTCATACCATAAGGCATAGCCAGCAGGAAGAAGGCGAAACAGGCGCGTATGCCCTCCTTGAGGAAGAAGCGGTCGGCGGAGAGTTTGAACTCCGTCCTCTCCAACGTCTTGCGTGGTGCACGCACCAACGATGCGAGTATCAAGCCCACCGTACCCGTAACCAACGAGGTTAGGAACAGCAGCGTATAACTACCCGAGGTTATCACGAAGAGACCCGCCATAGGGCCAAATGCCATAGCGAGGTTGTTCGTAACGCCATAATATCCCAAGCCTTCGCCACGACGTGATGATGGCATAACATCTATCACAAGGGTATTTCCCGCCGTGGTGAGCATACCGAATGAGAATCCGTGGAATATACGCAGAAGGATGAACAACGCCAGGGTCTGCGTGATGAAGAAGTAGCCGAGGAACGATGCCACAAAGACCGCATATGCAGCAATGTAGACACTTTTGCGTGGCAACGTGTCGGCGACAAAACCTGCCAAAGGTCTCACGCTAAGCACCGCGACAACATAGCACGAGAGCACCACACCCACCAATGCCTGGCTGATGCCGAAGGTATCCTTGAGGTACAACGGCAATGTCGGCACAAGGATAAAGAACGAGAACGACATCATAAATGCCGATATGCAGACAAAGACATAATTGCGTGTCCAGAGTCTATCTTTTGTTTCCGTTGCCATAGTGCTAATATTGTGTGCGTTATAATTCCATTATGCCTCCAATCTCATAAATCATACTAAATAGAGCCGTCTGCCTAAAGCAATGCCTTTACCGCTGCCTGCATTGCGGGGTATTGCGCCTCCATACTCTGAAGCAACTTATACTGAGCGTGGGTACGTACAAGATTATGCTCCGCATAGCGAGTCTTGTAGTAGGTGTCGCCATCGATGTAGTCCATCAGGAAGCGCAACACCTGCTCATAGGTGATATAGAGCGCCGAGAATGCCAGCCACTCCCTCTCCGTAGCGGTCATAGAGGCCTTACGCTCAGAGAGATATCCCTCGGCATATGCTCTGAAGATATCGATATTCATAGAGACATTGTCGAGGTTGCGGTCATCCTCCGCTCCTGTATTGGTGTAGGAACGAATGGCATCGCCAAAGTCGTTGAGCGACGTGCTGCTCATAACAGTATCGAGGTCTATGACGCAGAGCACATCGTCGTTTTGGTCGAAGAGAATATTACTCAACTTTGTGTCGTTATGCGTAACGCGCATAGGCAACTCACCACTCTCGACCATACTCCAGAATGCGAGCATCTGCGCGCGACGAGACTCTATCCACTCTATCTCCGTGGCAAGCGAGGCTTTTCGTCCTGCCTTATCCATAGCCAAAGCGCTATCCCACTGCTCGAAACGCCAGCGGATATTGTGGAAACCACGAATAACCTCGTGCAGAGGCTCGGTGAAGTCCGCCAGCATAGCCTGAAACTTACCGATACCCTTACCGCCC
>JAFOCZ010000186.1 GCA_017380955.1 Alistipes sp. | reverse complement strand
ATATCTATGCCATAATATTTCTTGCCAATCCATACAGCACTCGGTATAGAGCCGAGCAGATAAGCCGCTATCATAAGTCCTATGACCGATAGCCAGGTAAGTGCATCCCAAGTTCCCATAAAAAGTTGCTATCTTGTTGATTTGTTGTTTGTTAGTCCGTTATAACGTTGTTACGCAATATACAAAGTTACAAATAAAAAGGTTAAAAGCAAATTTTCACACACTAATTATTTCGTCACACGAGGTTGTGATGTAGGTTTTGTTTTGGGTATATTTCGCCCTATGATGATAAAAAATAGGGCGGTAGTGTTGTCAGTACGAAAAAAAAGAGTAACTTTGTTATGGAAAATTACATAATCGCATATTTATGAAACTTGAACTTAATTTCGCAAACCTCGCAAAATCGACGAAGGAGTCGGTAACTGATTGGAAATGGTGGTCTTCAATGGGACAAATCGTATTGGGATGTTTCCTCGTTGCCGTGGCTTTTGTAGTATTTATCAACCCTTATAATATGGTGCCTGGTGGTATCTACGGCTTGGCACTCGTGTTGCACAACCTGTTCCCATCTATACAGGTTGGTACATTCGGCTATATGTTCGATGTGCCTCTCATCCTCACAGCGTTGGTGCTCTTTGGTGGTACGTTTGGCGGTCGCACAATCTTCGCGTCGTTCATCACCCCAGGTATTATGAACCTCCTCGACTACTTGGTATACCCATCTCAGGAGGCTATCGAGGCCCTCGACCCAGCGTTGTTGCTCGGTGGTCAGATAGACCTGTCACAGCACCTTATGTTGGCGGCTATCATCGGTGGTTGCTTCAGTGGCGCGGGTGTGGGTATCGTAATCCGCAACAATGCCGCTACGGGTGGTACGGATATCACAGGTATGCTCCTGCACCGCTTTGCGAAGATGAAGTTCGCAAATGGCGTGTTGCTCTCGGATGCTATCATCGTGCTCAGTGGTTTGATTGTCATCGGCTTTGGCGTAGGTATCGACGGCCCAGGTGAGGGTGTTATGTTGTCGTTGTACTCTGGAGTATGTATCTTTGTGAATGCTAAGGTGTTGGGCTACACCATCGACGGTGCTTCACGCGACAAACTCCTCTATATCATCTGCGACGAGCACTCTGCGAAGATGCGTGACTACATTATCAACGACCTCAGCCGTGGTGGTACATACATCAAGGCTAAGGGTATGTACACAGGCAACGACAAGGAGATGATATTCCTCGTTGTTAACCGCAAGGAGGTGCGCAACGTGCAGAGTAAGATTAAGGAGTTCGACCCTAAGGCGTTTGTGGTGGTTACGGATGCTTACGACACCTTTGGTCAGGGCTTCAAGCCATTCCCAGAGGAGAATGGTATGCCTGTGGAGTAGTCCGCGTGGTGCTTCTTAACTAATCATATTGAGAGTAAGATATGAATATAAACGTCAATAATTTGCGACCACTCACGGGTAGTGGTCGTAAACTATATATCGAGACATATGGTTGCCAGATGAACGTTGGCGACTCGGAGATTGTGGTATCTATTATGCAGCAGGAGGGCTATCGCTATACCGAGAGCCTTGAGGAGGCAGATATAGTGCTTATCAACACCTGCTCTATACGCGACAATGCCGAGCAGCGTATATGGGGACGCTTGAGCGAGATGCGTCATATGCGCAAGAAGAAGCCTTCGCTAATCGTGGGTATCATAGGCTGTATGGCGGAGCGTCTCAAGGAGGAACTCACAAAGGGTGGCACGGGCGTAGATATCGTTGCAGGCCCTGATGCCTATCGTGACCTTCCACGTCTGGTGCGTGAGGTAGACAATGGCAGTGCGGGTGTGAACGTGGAACTCTCGAAGGAGGAGACATACGCCGAGATTGCACCAGTGCGCTTGGATAAGAATGGCGTGAGCGCCTTCATAGCCATTATGCGTGGCTGCAACAACTACTGCTCATACTGCGTAGTGCCCTACACCCGAGGTATAGAGCGCAGCCGTGATGCTCAGACCATCGTTGCTGAGGCTCGCACACTCTTTGAGAATGGCTACCGCGAGGTGACACTCTTAGGTCAGAACGTAAACTCATACCGCACAGGAGAGGTGGACTTTCCAGAGTTGCTGAAGCAGGTGGCAGAGATATCACCTCTGTTGCGTGTGCGTTTTGCAACGTCGCACCCTAAGGATATCAGCGATAAGTTGCTCGAGACTATGGCCTCGATGCCTAACATCTGCAAGGCTATACACCTGCCAGCGCAGTCAGGCTCTTCGGAGATGCTCAAGCGTATGAATCGTAAGTATACGCGTGAGTGGTACCTGGAGCGTGTGGCGGCTATACGTCGCTATATGCCCGATTGTGCCATCACCACCGACCTCATTGCAGGCTTCGCACACGAGACCGAGGAGGAGCACGCAGAGACCATATCGCTTATGAAGGAGGTGGGCTACGACTTCGCATATATGTTCAAGTATTCGGAGCGCCCAGGAACTTTCGCACAGCGTAACCTTGGCGATGATGTGCCTGAGGATGTCAAGACCCGTCGCCTGACGGAGATTATAGACCTCCAGAATCGCCTCTCGGAAGAGAGTAACAAGCGCGATATCGGCAAGGAGTTTGAGATATTGGTGGAGTGCACATCGAAGCGTAGCGAGGAGCAACTCTCGGGACGCACATCGCAGAATAAGATGGTGGTGTTCGACCGTGGTGACCACAAGATTGGTGACTATGTCCGTGTACGCATCACAGGCTGCTCATCGGCAACACTCTTCGGCGAGGAGATAAAGGAGAATTAGTAATTAGT
>JAFOCZ010000185.1 GCA_017380955.1 Alistipes sp. | reverse complement strand
CGCAAGAGCCGCTGGGTGAATGCCTCTACGGCCGAGGGTGATGCCCTTGCCATAGAGTCGTTCCGTGAGGGTATGGTGCCTGGTATCCACACCGTGACATACACCTCTTCGGATGACTTCATCGAGTTGAAGCACTCTATCACCAACCGCCGTGCGCTGGCTATGGGTGCGGTGTTGGCAGGAGAGTATCTGTCGAAGGTGGAGAAGAGTGGTGTCTATTCTATGGATGATTTATTGTAACGAAAGGGTATGAGTAAGATAATTACAGCGATTAAGCAGTTTTTCGCAAATCCGTGGTTTTCGGCGGTTGCAACGGCAATCATCATCTCGTTGTTTGCCATATGGTATGGTGCGTGGTGGTCGTTGTTTGTGGCTCTGCCTATAGTCTACGACTACTATATTGGCGGTAACATCAAGCGCCTGCACGCAAAACTCTACGAGAAGCATCGTTGGTATCAGGTGGTGTGGGCTGTGTGGTGCGCTGCGGTATTCGCCCTTGTGGTGGGTGTTGTGGTGCATATGTTGCTCTTCCGCTGGGAGCAACCCTTTATCCTCACCTTTGCTGTGGTTATGGCTGTGGCACTGTGGTGTGAGTTGAAGCGACAGTCGAGCATCTACATCTGGATTTATGGATGGGTACACGCCATACTCTTTGCTACGGTGGTGGCGACACTTGTTCAGTTGTATTGGTTTCAGATGTTCGTAATCCCAACAGGCTCTATGGAGAGCACATTGCTTGCTGGAGACTACATCCTTGTGAATAAGGTGTCGTATGGCCCTCGTGTGCCTATGACTCCGTTGTCGTTCCCCTTTGTGCATAACACTATGCCTATGAATGCCGAGAAGTCGTCGTTCAGTACCAAGTGGCAGCGCGACTATCGCCGTCTGGCATCGTGTGGCGAGGTGCAGCGTGACGATGTTGTGGTGTTCAACTTCCCCGAGGGTGATACTGTGGTGTTGGAGATGGCGGCGATGAGTTATTATGAGTTGCTGCGCGACAAGCGTTTTGGAGCAACCGTTGCGGAGCGTCGCAAGGCTATTGCCGATAACTTCACGCTTGCGGTAAGACCTTTGGATAAGAAGGAGAACTACATAAAGCGTTGTGTGGGTATCCCGGGTGATACGCTCGAAATTGTAGATGGCGCGGTATATCACAATGGCGAGCGCGAGACCTTTGTGCCTAAGCGTCAGTATATCTACTACAACGAGTATACGCAGAAGCCTATAAAGGTGGGCATAGATGACTCTACGGGTGAGTATATGGAGTTGCCCGTTACGGATGATGAGTTGACCGCATATGCCGATACCACACGCTACCGCCTCAAGAAGATTGGTGGTGCGGTGTCGGGAAGCGCTCTTATACCACACACCGCAGTGAAGCGTGGTCAGCGTTGGACTATCGACGATATGGGTCCTATATGGGTGCCAAAGGCTGGTGCTACGATAGACCTCACGACAGAGAATTTGGATATGTATGAGCGTTGCATCGCTGTGTATGAGGGTCACGATGTGGAGCGTCGTGGCGAGGAGGTATATATCGATGGCAACCTTGCCAAGACATACACCTTCGAGCAGGACTACTACTTTATGATGGGTGATAACCGTCACGGCTCTTTGGACTCACGATTCTGGGGCTTTGTGCCTGAGGATCACATTGTGGGTAAGGCGTCGTACATATGGTTCTCGGTAGACCCTATGGGTGGTGGCATACGCTGGAATCGCTTATTTTCATCTATTAAGTAAACTTTGGTGACGTGGCAACAGATAGTTATAAGACCATAGCGCGACCTGCGGAGACTACATACCGACAACTGAGTAGCAAGTTTTTGGTCTATGCCTACCCCGTGGAGACCGAGGAGGAGATAAAGACCCACCTCGATGCTCTGCGTAAGAAGTGGTTTGATGCTACACACCACTGCTATGCCTGGCGCTTAGGACCTCAGGGTGAGCATTTTCGTGCTAATGACGATGGTGAGCCATCCTCTACGGCGGGTAAGCCAATCCTCGGACAGTTGCTCTCGCAGGATGTTACCAACTGCCTCGTTGTCGTGGTGCGCTACTTTGGTGGTACGAAGTTGGGTGTTCCGGGGCTTATCGCGGCCTATAAGGAGTCTACGGCATTGGTATTGTCGGAGTGCGAGATTGTGGAGCGCACTGTTGATGTGCGCATATCGGTGGCATTTTCGTATGTCGTTATGAACGATGTTATGCGTGTTGTGAAGGAGATGCAGCCTAAGGTGCTGGGTCAGGAGTTTGACAACCTGTGCACTATGACACTTTCGATTCGCAAGGGTGACTCCGAGCAACTTATCGGTCGCTTGGAAAAGGTCGAAGGCGCTACGGTGGAGGTGCTGGGATAAGATGAAAGGTGAAAAGTGAAAGGTGAAAAGTGTGGTGCTGTTATAATGTAGCCCACTATGTCATCCTGAGCGAAGCGTAGCGAAGTCGAAGGATCTCCTAATATACAACCTGTAGACAACGTGCGCCCAACGAGGAGATTCCTCGACAGGCTCGGAATGACATAGCGGGTGTGTTGATGGTGCTGGCAAGGTAACCAAGTCCCCCTTTGCCAAAGGGGATTTAGGGGGAATGTGGACGTTCTTGAATGCAAAGCATTCCTTGGCAGGCTCGGAATGACATACATAGCAATAGACTTGGATATACATAGCAAAACACAATGCAACACTATTGGGTATATATCGTTGGTAATAAGTATTTGTCTGCAATTTATGTTGGGGTGACAGGCAACTTAAAGATGAGGGTGCTTCAGCATAAGACAAAAACTTATCAAGGCTTTACCGCAAAATATAATTGTGATATGTTGTTGTATTTCGAGGAGTATGGGTTGGTGAATCAGGCTATTGCGCGCGAAAAACAACTTAAAGGGTGGTGTAGAGATAAGAAGTTAGAACTGATTTTAGAGATGAATCCCAATAGAGAGGATTTAGCAAGAGATTGGTTTGGAGTAGAGAAATAAGAGGATATTTTGGAAAACAAGATAAAAATAAAGGGTGCGAGGGTGCATAACCTTAAGGGTGTGGATGTTGAGATTCCGCACTCTAAGTTCGTTGTGGTTACAGGTCTCTCGGGCTCGGGAAAGTCGACACTTGCGTTCGACACGATATTTGCTGAGGGTCAGCGTCGCTATGTAGAGAGTCTCTCGGCATATGCACGACAATTCCTCGGACGTGTCGAGAAACCCGATGTGGAACTTATAGAGGGCATAGCGCCAGCAATCGCCATAGAGCAGAAGGTGATATCTAAGAATCCACGCTCTACGGTGGGTACTACGACAGAGATTTATGACTACCTGAAGTTGCTCTTTGCGCGTATCGGCAAGACATACTCCCCAAAGACGGGTATGGAGATTCGCTGCTACGAGGTTGAGGATGTGGTGAATCATATCGCCGAGATGGCGGAGGGTGAGCGTGTTGTTGTGGCAGCGCCGTTGCTCCTCAAGCAGTCCGAGGGTATCGTGGAGCGTATGCTGACGCTCATCGAGGATGGTGTCAACCGTGTGCGCTATCGCGAGGAGATGATGCTTGTGGAGGAGTTTCTGCCACAGGTTGGCGATGGCGTGTCGCTTGATGATATTATGATTGTCGTGGACCGTGTGGCGTTGCACCACGATAGTGATACCATATCGCGCCTTACCGACTCCGTGGCGCGCGCTATGGGTTATGGCGCAGGTGTTGTCTATGTCATCACCGATAAGGTGGAGACATTCTCATCACGCTACGACGAGGAGGGTGTCACATATGAGCGACCTACGGAGCATCTCTTCTCGTTCAACAACCCTTTGGGTGCTTGCCCTGTGTGTGAGGGTTATGGTAAGGTTACGGGTATAGATGAGAATCTTGTGATTCCCGATAAGTCGAAGAGCATCTACGATGGCGCGGTGGTGTGCTGGAATGGTGCTACTATGGGTCGCTGGAAGCGAGAACTTATCCTCGCAGCATCGAAGTGTGGTCTCTCGATACACACGCCATATCACGCTCTTAGCGAGGCTGAGAAGGAGATGTTGTGGCGTGGCACAGACTATTTTCAGGGTATAGATGACTTCTTTGCATATGTAGATACGCAACGCCATAAGGTGCAGTATCGTGTTCTGAAGGCACGATATATGGGTAAGACCCTGTGCCCCGAATGTCAGGGCGCACGACTGCGCAAGGAGGTGCTGTATGTGAAGGTTGGCGGTAAGAATATCGCCGAGGTGGTGTCGATGACTATCGGTGAGTTGGTGGAGTTTTTCGACAATCTGTCGCTTGACGAGCACGATGCTAAGACCGCAGAGCGTGTGTTGGTGGAGATTCGCAATCGCTTGGGATATCTTATGGAGGTGGGTCTGCACTATCTTACGCTCGACCGTCTCTCGGCAACACTGTCGGGTGGTGAGTCGCAACGTATAAACCTCTCTACGTCGCTGGGTAGCAACCTCGTAGGCTCTATGTATATCCTCGATGAGCCGAGCATAGGTCTGCATCCTCGCGATACCAATCGTTTGATTGGCGTATTGAAGCAGTTGCGCGACTTGGATAATACGGTTATCGTCGTGGAGCACGAGGAGGAGGTTATGCGTGCTGCGGACTGGATTGTGGATATGGGTCCCGAGGCTGGTGTCGGCGGTGGCGAGGTTGTCTACAATGGCGCTGCGGAGGGTATCGATGATGCTAAAAACTCGCTCACGGCAGACTACCTCACGGGTCGTAAGAAGATTGAGATTCCAAAGCGTAGACGTGCCTCATCGGGTGTGGTGCGTGTGCGTGGCGCAAGACATAACAACCTCAAAAACATAGATGTAGAGATTCCTATAGGTGTGTTGACCTGCATAACCGGAGTCTCAGGCTCGGGAAAGTCGTCGCTGGCTGATGATGTGTTGTATCCTGCTCTTAGGCGCATACTTAGCGAGACCACGCTAACGCCCGGCGACCACGATGGTGTGGATGTCGACAAGCATCTGCTGCAGGGTGTGGAGATGGTGTCGCAGTCGCCGATAGGCAAGTCTACACGCTCTAACCCTGTGACATACATAAAGGCCTACGATGAGATTCGCAAACTCTTTGCCGACCAGCCATACTCTAAGCATAACGGCATCGGCGCTGCGGCATTCTCGTTCAATATGCCTGGCGGACGCTGCGAGGAGTGTGAGGGTGAGGGTGTTATCAAGGTGAGTATGCAGTTTATGGCCGATGTGCAGTTGCAGTGCGAGGCGTGTGGCGGTATGCGTTTCAAGTCGGAGATTCTGGATGTAAAGTATCGCGGCAAGAGCATCTACGATGTTCTGGAGATGTCGGTGGATGAGGCATTGCAGTTCTTTGCCGAGGATACCACGAATACAACTTGCAAGCGTATTGTGGAGCGTATACGACCACTGCAACAGGTGGGTCTCGGATATGTGAAACTCGGACAGTCGTCGTCGACGTTGTCGGGTGGTGAGTCCCAGCGTGTGAAACTCGCCTCGTTCCTCACGAAGGAACGTAGCAGTGAGCCTATTATGTTTATCTTCGACGAGCCTACAACGGGTCTTCACTTCCACGATATCGGGCGATTGTTGGGTGCTTTTGATGCGCTCATAGAGCGTGGTCACACGGTGGTTGTCGTGGAGCATAATATGGATGTTATAAAGTGCGCCGACTGGGTTGTGGATCTTGGCCCTGAGGCTGGTAAGGATGGTGGACAGGTTGTTGTGTGTGGTACTCCCGAGCAGGTTGTGGCGTGCAAGGAGAGTTACACAGGACAGTTCCTAAAACTACATATGGAGTAATGGCAGAGTTCGAAACATATACATTGTCTAATGGCATTCGTGGTATTCATCGTCAGGTGCGTAGTGGTGTTGTGCACTGCGCTATGGTTGTCAATGCAGGCTGCCGTGACGAGCGCAAGGGTGAGTATGGCATAGCGCACTTCACTGAGCACGCACTCTTCAAGGGTACGGAGCGCCGTAAGGCATATCAGGTGAATTGCCGTCTGGAGAATCTCGGTGGAGAGTTGAATGCCTACACCACAAAGGAGGATACCACGCTTCACGCCACGGTGTTGCGTCGTGATTTTCAGCGTGCTGTGGAACTTATGGCAGATGTCATATTCCACTCGTCGTTCCCCGATAAGGAGTTGAAGAAGGAGCGTGAGGTTATCGCCGACGAGATAAACTCATATAAGGATTCGCCCTCGGAGCGTATATACGACGACTTCGAGGATTTGATATTCAAGGGCTCGGAGTTGGGGCATAATATCCTCGGCTCTAAGGCCTATATAGCGCGTTTCGACAGTGCGGCACTGCATCGCTTTGTGGAGCGCACATATACCACCGACCAGATGGTCTTCTCATCTATCGGTAACTTCTCGGTGGCCACGGCACGCGCTGTGGCAGAGCGATATCTTGGTGGTGTCGTGCCCACGCAGCGAGACTTCGTGCGTGAGATACCTTTGGCCTACGAGCCTTTCGATGTGCATCTTATGCGCCATACCCATCAGGCTCACGGCATCATCGGCACACGAGGCTATAGCATCGCCGATGAGCGACGATTGCCTCTGGCACTGCTGGTAAATATCTTAGGTGGTCCTTCGGCAAACTCGCTGCTAAACATAGAGTTGCGCGAGAAGCGAGGTTTGTCGTATAATGTGGAGGCTACATATACGCCATACTCCGACTGTGGCATCGTGGGCATATACTTCTCATCGGACCACGACAATATGTCGCAGTGTGTGGAACTTATCGAGGAGAATATCTCGCGTCTTCGCAGTGCGCCAATATCTCCACGTCGTCTGGCTGTTGCCAAGCGTCAGTTTGTGGCGCAGATGGCAATATCTATGGAGTCCAACGAGGGTTATATGCTTGGTGCAGGTAAGAGTTTCCTATTATATAAGGATATAGATACCTTGGAGGAGGCGTATAAGAAGGTTATGGCGATTACGGCAGAGCAGATTATGGCGGTGGCAGAGGATAGTTTTGGGAATGTGTCACGTCTTATTTATGGAAAATAGAGTTTAGATTATGGATAACTTGGAACAATATATCTTGGATAATACAAAGCCCGAGGAGGCACTTATGCACCAACTCGAGCGTGAGACATATCTGCGTGTTATAAACCCACGTATGATATCGGGACACCTACAGGGTAAACTCCTCGAGATGCTTGTGCGTATGATGCGCCCAAAGCGTGTGTTGGAGATTGGAACATTCACCGGCTACTCGGGTCTTAGCATCGCGCGTGGCTTGGAGGATGGTGCATATCTCGATACCATAGAGGTGGATGATGAGTTGGAGGATATCGCCGCGAAATACTTCGAGAAGTCTGGGTATGGTCACCGCATACGCCAGCATATAGGCTCGGCGCTGGATGTTGTACCTACGTTGGGCGAGGTCTACGATATGGTGTTCATTGATGGCGACAAGCGTGAGTACCCAGCCTACTACAATATGCTTATGGATGGCGGTTATGTGCGCAGCGGCTCTGTGATGTTGGCGGATAACATCTTGTGGTATGGCAAGGTTGCCGAGCCTATAGCCCGCACCGACCACCACACTCAGGCCATTGTGGAGTTTAACCGTATGGTTGTGGAGGATGATAGGGTGGATAATGTTATTGTACCGATTAGAGACGGTATAAACCTCATAAGGGTAAAGTAAAAAAGAGACCGCGAGGTCTCTTTTTATTTGCTTGTCTACCAAGTGGTTTACTTATCCTTCTTAGGCAACAACTCGGTAAGCGAGCCGAGAGCACCCACAAGGTTGCTTGCCTCGAAAGGCAGGAATACGGTCTTGGCCTGGTCGCCAGCACCAATCTCCTTCAGCGTCTCTACGTACTTCATAAGAAGCATATAGGTTGCTGGGTCGGTTTTCGACTCGGCGATAGCCTCGGCAACCTTACGGATAGCCTCAGCCTCGGCTGTAGCCTGCAGAATCTTGGCATCTGCCTCACCCTGAGCCTTCAGAATCTGTGTCTGACGCTCCGCCTCTGCCTGGTTAATCTGTGACTCCTTCTCACCCTCCGACTGGAGAATCATAGCCTCCTTATGACCCTTAGCCTCAAGTACCTTAGCACGACGCTCACGCTCTGCCTGCATCTGCTGCTCCATAGCACGACGTACCGACTCTGGAGGTGTGATATCCTGCAACTCCACGCGGTTAACCTTCACACCCCACTTGTTCGTAGCCTCGTCCAACACAATACGAAGTTTCGAGTTGATGGTGTCGCGCGATGTGAGGGTCTCATCCAACTCCAACTCACCGATGACGTTACGCAGGGTTGTCTGCGTGAGTTTCTCGATGGCATTAGGGAGGTTGTCAATCTCGTATACCGACTTCACAGGGTCAACAATCTGGAAGTAGAGCAACGCATTGATGGTTGTAGTTACATTATCCTTGGTGATAACACTCTGCTTGTCGAAGTCGTATACCTGCTCACGAAGGTCGATGCGTGATGTGGTGCGCATAATAACGCTCTTAGAGCCATCGGCATACTTAATCTCGTCGCGCTGGATAACCTCACGTGCGCGGTCGATGATAGGGAACAGGAAGTTGATACCCGACTGCAGCGTGCGGTCGTAGCGACCAAGACGCTCAACAACACGAGTCTCCGACTGAGGAACGATTTTGAATCCCTTCAAAACATATATCACTGCGATAACGGCAATGATAAGAAACACGATTAATGAATCCATAATTATAGTTTTTTAACAGTTAGTACAACGCTCTCTATAGCCACTACCTCCACCTTAGTGCCATTCGCAAGCACCTCACCATCAGCGGTTATGGCGCGCCAGTCGACGCCCTCGATCATCACACGACCACCCTCCGCATCGCCATCTACCTCCTCGCACACAACACCACGCTTGCCAATCATCGCCGAGGCGTTTGTGGTAACCTTCTCGCCACCTTTGTAGAAGGCGCGCTTCAGCAGCGGTCTCACACCCGCAAGGGCTATGAGCGACACGATGGCAAATGTCAGAAACTGCATCTCCAGCGATACCTCACACGCGGCAGCGATGGCCGCACCACCAGCGCCTATCGAGAGGCAGATGACAGCAAAACCTGCGGTAAACAACTCCGCTATGAAGAGCAGGAGCGCCGCGATAACCCAATAAAGCCAAATATCCATATGCTAAGTTTTTTATTATTAAGAGACGTTATGGTTTAAAATCTATCAAATGTACGAAAAAAATGTGAAAAAAGTGTAAATGTCCCAATAAATTTGGAGTTTGAGAAAAATATCACCATAGGTGATTGCAAATCCGAAAAAATTTGTAAATTTGTATGATAAATATAAATAAGCGTAAAACTAAAATTTAAAGATATGATACGTCACATTGTTATGTGGAAGTTTCGTCGCGATTTGGAGGAGACACCACAGCAGATAGCACAGGAGATGAAGAGCCGTTTGGAGGGTCTTAATGGTAAAATAGAGGGACTCCTAAGAGCCGAGGTGGGTATTAACCTCAAGGAGACCGCCTCATCATTCGATGCTGTGCTCACCGCCGACTTCCCATCGTGGGAGGCTATGGAGGCCTACAAGGTAAATCCTTTGCACGTTGTAATCAGCGACTATTGCAAGAGCCGTCGCTTAGAGCGCATTGATGTCGACTACGAACTATAATCAACGAAAAATCAAAATAACTTAAAACATACAAAACTATGCAGAAAAGAATTGTAGAGTGCGTACCTAACTTCTCTGAGGGTCGCAATTTGGAGACTATCAAGCAGATTACCGATGTAATCGAGGCATCTAAGGGTGTGAAACTTTTGGATGTTGACCCAGGTGAGGCAACAAACCGTACTGTGGTAACCTTCGTAGGTGATCCTGAGTCGGTATGCAACGCTGCTGTGGCGGCTATCAAGCGCGCTACAGAACTTATCGATATGCGTCAGCACAAGGGTGCTCACCCACGTATGGGTGCTTGCGACGTTTGCCCTCTTATCCCTGTGTCAGGTATCACATTGGAGGAGTGCGCAGAGTTGGCACGTGCTCTTGCAAAGCGCATCGCAGAGGAACTTGGCGTTCCTACATATTGCTACGAGGCTGCTGCGTTCACACCAGAGCGTCGTAACTTGGCAGTGTGCCGTGCTGGTGAGTATGAGGCATTGCCAGAGAAGATGACAGACGAGAAGCGCAAGCCAGACTTCGGCGCTCGCCCATACGACGAGGCTGTTGCCAAGAGCGGTGCTACGGCTGTTGGTGCTCGTGACTTCTTGGTGGCTGTAAACTACAACCTAAACACCACATCTACACGTCGTGCTAATGCCATTGCGTTCGACGTTCGTGAGAAGGGTCGTCCTATGCGTGAGGGTAACCCTATCACAGGTAAGATTATCAAGGATGAGAATGGTAACCCTGTTATGAAGCCAGGTACGTTGAAGGCTTGTAAGGCTATCGGATGGTTTATCGAGGAGTATGGCATCGCACAGGTGTCTATGAATATGACAAACCTCGCCATCACCCCTCTCCACGTAGCGTTCGACGAGGTATGCCGTGCTGCGGAGGCTCGTGGTGTGCGTGTTACAGGTGCTGAGATCGTAGGTCTTGTTCCTAAGAGCGTATTGGTGGATGCTGGTCGTCACTTCTTGCGCAAGCAGAATCGCTCAACAGGTCTTCCTGAGCGTGAGTTGGTGCGTATTGCCATCGAGTCTATGGGCTTGTCGAACTTGAAGGAGTTCAAGCCAGAGGAGAAGGTTATCGAGTATATGCTCGAGGCTGAGGAGATGAAGGGTGTTAAGAAGTTGGTGGATATGACCTGCACAGGCTTTGCAGAGGAGACAGCAAGTGAGTCTCCAGCACCTGGTGGTGGCTCTATCTCGGCATATATGGGTGCTTTGGCAGCGGCTCTCGGCACTATGGTTGCCAACCTCTCATCACACAAGGCTGGTTGGGATGACCGCTGGGAGTTCTTCTCAGATTGGGCAGACAACGGTATGGCTGTTATGAACGAGTTGCTCTACTTGGTAGACGAGGATACTGCGGCATTCAACAAGATTATGGATGTATTCGGTATGCCTAAGGGTACTGAGGAGGAGAAGGCTGCACGTGCCGAGGCTATGGAGGTTGCTACGCTCTACGCTACACAGGTGCCACTTCGCACTATGAAGGCTGCGTATAAGGCATTCGACGTTGTTCGTGCTATGGCCGAGGAGGGTAACCCTAACTCAGTATCTGATGCTGGTGTAGGTGCTTTGGCTGCTCGCTCAGCAGTTATGGGCGCTTGCCTCAACGTTAAGATTAACGCTGCAGGATTGAAGGATCGTGCTATGGCAGAGGCTTTGGTTGCCGAGGCTATGGAGATTCAGGCAGCAGCGCAGAAGGCTGAGGCGGAGATTTTGGCGGTAGTAGAGTCAAAGATTGCATAAATTAAGTGAAAACTGAAAGGTGAAAACTGAAAAGTAGGGTGCCTGCGGCGTATATTTATTAAACTCGTGCGAAGCACACCATACTTTTGACCTTTCACCTCAAAAAGTAAATGTTATGACAGATTTCCAGAAAGATATATTGGCTGGTATTCCTGATCCACTGCCAGCACCACGCCCTTACGACCCACAGGCAAACCACGCCCCAAAGCGTAAGGATATCCTCACCGACGAGGAGAAGAAACTCGCACTGGCGAATGCCTTGCGTTACTTCCCTGAGAAGTACCACGCAGAGTTAGCACCAGAGTTCTTGGAGGAGTTGAAGACATATGGTCGTATCTATATGTACCGCCTACGCCCTCAGTATGAGATGTATGCTCGCTCTATTGATGAGTACCCAGCACGCTCACGTCAGGCTGCGGCAATTATGCTTATGATTCAGAACAACCTTGACAAGGCTGTGGCGCAGCACCCTCACGAACTTATCACCTATGGTGGTAATGGTGCGGTATTCCAGAACTGGGCACAGTATCGCCTCGCTATGAAGTATCTCGCAGAGATGACCGACGAGCAGACATTGGTTATGTACTCAGGTCACCCACTCGGCTTGTTCCCATCGCATAAGGATGCACCACGTGTTATCGTGACAAATGGTATGGTTATCCCTAACCACTCATCACAGGATGATTGGGAGCGTTTCAACGCTATGGGTGTGTCGCAGTATGGTCAGATGACTGCCGGCTCGTATATGTATATCGGTCCTCAGGGTATCGTTCACGGTACTACAATCACCGTTATGAACGCTGCGCGCAAGCGTATGAAGGAGGGTCAGAAGGATTTGCGTGGTATGTTGTTCGTAACCGCAGGTCTTGGTGGTATGTCGGGAGCACAGCCTAAGGCTGGTAACATCTCGGGTGTTGTGAGTATCACCGCCGAGGTGAATATCGCTGCTGCCGAGAAGCGTCACGCACAGGGCTGGGTAGATGAGTTGTACTCATCACTCGACGAACTTATCCCACGTGTGCGCCAGGCTGTGGAGAATAAGGAGGTTATCTCGTTTGCATATGTTGGCAACGTCGTAGACCTCTGGGAGCGTCTTGCGGAGGAGAATATCAACGTAGACCTCGGCTCAGACCAGACATCGTTGCACAACCCTTGGGCTGGTGGTTACTACCCTGTGGGTTACTCATACGAGGAGTCTAACCGTATGATGGCCGAGGAGCCTGAGCGTTTCCACGAGTGTGTGCGTGAGTCGTTGCGTCGCCACGTGGCTGCTGTGAATAAGTTGGCAGAGCGCGGTATGTACTTCTTCGACTATGGCAACGCATTCTTGTTGGAGGCATCGCGTGCCGGTGCGGATGTTATGGGTGAGAATGGCCGCTTCCGTTATCCATCATATGTTCAGGATATTATGGGTCCTATGTTCTTCGACTATGGCTTCGGTCCATTCCGTTGGGTATGTACTTCGGGCAAGGAGGAGGACCTCGAGATTACAGACCGCCTTGCTGCAGAGGTGTTGGAGGAGATGCTCAAGGAGTCACCAAAGGAGATTCAGGGACAGATGGAGGATAACCTCCACTGGATTCGTGAGGCTAAGCAGAACAAACTCGTTGTAGGCTCACAGGCTCGTATCCTATATGCCGACTCGGAGGGTCGTACACGCATCGCCTTGGCATTTAACGAGGCTATCAAGCGCGGTGAGTTGTCCGCTCCTGTAGTTCTTGGTCGTGACCACCACGATGTATCGGGTACCGACTCACCATATCGCGAGACCTCGAATATCTATGATGGCTCGTCGTTCTGTGCCGATATGGCTGTTCATAACGTTATCGGTGACTCATTCCGCGGTGCTACGTGGGTATCTATCCACAACGGTGGTGGCGTAGGCTGGGGCGAGGTTATGAACGGTGGCTTCGGTATGGTTATCGATGGCTCGGAGGACTCTGCACGTCACATCGAGGAGATGTTGTTGTGGGATGTTAACAACGGTATCGCACGCCGTAGTTGGGCGCGTAACGAGGGTGCTATGTTCGCCATCAAGCGTCAGATGGAGCGCACACCACTCCTTAAGGTGACACTTCCAAACTTGGCAGATATGAGCCTTATCGAGAAGGTTTATAACGATAATAAGTAATTTAAAAAAAATGTCTATGATTCATTATATTAGTGCGGAGCGTCTTACAATCGCCCGCGTAGAGGAGATTCTTGCTAAGGGTTACAAACTTGCCTTGAGCGACGATGCTAAGGCTCGCATCAACAAGTGTCGCGAGTATCTCGACCAGAAGACCAAGACCGTAGGTCGCCCTATATATGGCGTTACCACAGGCTTCGGCTCGTTGTGCAACATCTCTGTTGAGGAGGAGGGTCTCTCGCAGTTGCAGAAAAACTTGATGATGTCACACGCCTGTGGTACAGGTCAGCGTGTGCCTTCGGAGATTGCACGTCTTATGATTCTTCTCAAGGTGCAGTCGTTGTCATATGGCCACTCAGGTGTGCAGTTGGTGACTGTTGAGCGCCTTATCGATATGTTCAACAACAACATCATCCCTGTGGTCTATGAGCAGGGCTCGTTGGGTGCTTCGGGTGACTTGTCGCCTCTTGCACATATGTGCTTGCCACTCTTGGGCTTGGGTCACGTAGAGATTGATGGCGAGGTTGTTGAGGGTAGTGTGATGATGGAGAAGATGGGCTGGGAGCCTATCACCCTCTGCTCAAAGGAGGGTCTTGCACTGTTGAATGGTACTCAGTTTATGTCGGCATATGGTGTTTACTCGCTCATCAACGCACAGCGTCTCAGCCGTTGGGCAGACTATATTGGTGCTATGTCGTTGGATGCCTTCGACGGTCGTATGGAGCCATTCGAGCATAACGTACACGCCATCCGTCCTCACAACGGTCAGATTGAGACTGCTAAGAACTTCCGCGAGATTTTGGCGGGTAGCCCTCTTGGTGCACGTCCTAAGAAGCACGTTCAGGATCCTTACTCGTTCCGTTGCATCCCACAGGTGCACGGCGCATCGAAGGATACTATTGCCTATGTAGCCTCAGTTCTCGAGACTGAGATTAACTCGGCTACCGACAACCCAACAATCTTCCCAGATACTGACGAGGTTATCTCTGCGGGTAACTTCCACGGTCAGCCTATCGCTGTTGCTATGGACTTCTTGGCTATCGGCGTTGCGGAGTTGGGTAATATCTCGGAGCGTCGTACCTATAAACTTATCTCAGGTGTGCGTGAGTTGCCAAACTTCCTCGTTGCCAACCCAGGTCTCAACTCTGGCTTTATGATTCCACAGTACACTGCGGCATCTATCGTCAGCCAGTCTAAGGGCTTGTGCTGGCCAGCATCGTGCGACTCTATACCATCGTCACAGGGTCAGGAGGATCACGTAAGTATGGGCTCTAATGCCGCCACAAAACTCTGGAAGGTGGTGCAGAACACCGAGCGTGTGTTGGCTATCGAGTTGATGAACTCGGCACAGGCTTTGGAGTTCCGTCACCGCAATGAGTTGCGCTCTTCGGAGTGTGTCGAGGCTATGTTTGAGGCTTACCGTAAGGTAGTACCTTTCGTAGACAATGACACTGTGATGTATCCACATATTGCAACATCAGTAAAGTTCCTTAACGATTATGAACTTGCTCGTTAAAAACATAGGTACGCTCGTTGGCATCGACGAGAGCGGCAGAGTGAAGGTTGATGGTAAGGCTATGGCCGATATCGCAACCCTCGAGAATGCGTGGCTTTTGACTGATGGTGAGCGTATTAAGGATTATGGAACTATGGATTCTGTCCCAAGCATCGAGGATTGCGAAATCATCGATGCCGAGGGCGGCTGGTTGTTCCCATCGTTCTGCGACTCACACACCCATATCGTATATGCTGGTAGCCGCGAGCAGGAGTTCCTCGACAAGATTAATGGATTGTCGTATGAGGAGATTGCAAAGCGTGGCGGTGGTATCCTAAACTCTGCGGATCGCTTGCACGATACCTCGGAGGATGAACTATATCGCCAGGCTATGGAGCGCATCGAAGAGATTATCGCTATGGGTACAGGTCTTGTGGAGATAAAGTCGGGATATGGTCTTACGCTCGAGGATGAGTTGAAAATCCTGCGCGTCATAAAGCGCATTCGTGAGACTGCGCCTATTGCCGTGCGTGCTACGTTCCTCGGTGCTCACGCCGTAGGTCGCGCATATAAGGGTCGTCAGGCAGAGTATGTAGATCACGTCTGCAACGATATGATTCCTGCGGTGGCTAAGGAGGGTTTGGCGGACTTCGTGGATGTCTTCTGCGATAAGGGTTTCTTCACCGTGGAGGAGACGGCGAAGATTATGAAGGAGGGTGCGAAATATGGCCTCCGTGCCAAGATTCACGCCAATGAGTTGGCGGTGTCGGGAGGCGTTGAGGTAGGTGTCGAGCATAAGGCTCTGTCGGTGGATCACCTCGAGAGTATGGGTGATGAGCAGGTGGAGGCGTTGCGTGGCACAGATACTATGCCTACGATGCTCCCTGGTTGCGCCTTCTTCCTCGGTATCACATACCCACCTGCTCGTAAGATGATTGACTCGGGCTTGGCCGTGGCGTTGGCGTCGGATTTCAACCCTGGCACAGCACCTTCGGGAAATATGCGTTTTGTGGTGTCGTTGGCATCTATCAAGATGAAGATGACCCCTGCCGAGGCTCTCAACGCCGCAACGTTGAACTCCGCAGCAGCGATGGGCGAGAGTAAGGATTATGGCTCTATTACACGCGGTAAGGTGGCAAACTTCTACATCACCAAGCCATTGCCATCGTTGGCATACCTCCCATATGCCCACCAGACCCCTGTGATTCGCAGGGTTGTGCTCAAAGGCAAGCCTTTGCGCTAATGAGTAGTGAGTAATTAGTAATTAGTAATAGTTTCGCTTCTTTGAAGCGATTTATGGATTAATATTATCACGATGAAAAAGAATGTGTTAGCAGATAAAAGTAAAGATTTTGCTTTGAAGATAATAAAACTGTATAAGCATTTGAGTAGTGAGCATTGTGAGTATGTATTATTTCAGCAACTTCTAAAAAGCGGAACAAGTATAGGTGCTAACGCAAAGGAGGCTGCCTATGCTCAATCTAAAGCAGATATGATTACTAAATTATTTATTGCTCAGAAGGAGTGTGCAGAAACGGAGTATTGGTTAGAGTTATTGTATCAAAGTGGGTATATGGATCGATGTGAGTTTGATGCTATATATGCGAGTTGTCAGGAGTTGATGCGTATATTAGTATCTTCAACTAAAACTCTTCAGGGAAAATAATCATATATTTTTTCGAAGAAAAAACACATTACTAATTACTCATTACTAATTACTAATTTGTCGTTTATGAATAAATTGATTAAGTATTTAGCAGTTGTGGTTTTGGCGATTTCTGCAGTCGGTTGCTGCTCGGATAAGTGTGGCGAGGCTTGCTCAAAGGAGGAGGCTGTGAAGGAGGTTATTATGACACGTCGCTCTATCCGCGACTACAAGGAGGAGCCTGTATGCCGTGAGCAGATGGCAAAGATTCTCGAGGCGGGTATCTACGCCCCAAGTGCTATGAATATGCAGACGTGGGCGGTACGTGTTGTCGATAACAAGGAGTTTATCGATGGCGTTACGGCTATCGCTGTGGCTCAGAATCCTATGATGGCGGAGCAGTCAGGCTTCCGTAACATCTTCCGCAATGCTCCTACCGTGGCTTTCGTTGCTTGTCCCGAGGAGAGTTATAGCGGCGAGTATGACTGTGGCTTGTTGTCGCAGAATATGATGCTCGAGGCGTGGAGTATGGGTATCGGCTCGTGCTGCTTGGGTAGTGTTGTGCCTGTTATGAACTCCGAGGAGGCAAAGCCATACTTGGAGCGCTTGCAACTCCCTGAGGGTTACAAGTTGTTGGTAGGCATAGCATTTGGCTATCCAGCACAGGAGATTCCTACGGCTCCTGAGCGTGATGCTTCAAAGGCATTCTATGTAGAATAATATATGTCTAAACATTGGTAGAGGTCACACGGCTAACCCTGTGTGACCTCTTTTTTTGTGCGGTACATATTTTGCAACGAGGTCATAAACCACTTTTGTCTATGACTTCGAAGATTCTCTCGGCGCATATCGCTCTGATATTTTGCAATATAATATGGGCGTGTGACTACCCATTCTATAACCTTGTCCTGGGACACTATGTCTCGCCTCTTGCGATGGTCACGGCGTCACTTGTTGTGGCGGCGGTGCTCTCCTTCGTGCCGCTATTGTGGGAGCGTAGGGAGGTCATAGAGTCGCAAGATAGGTTAAAGATTGTGGGTGCAGCGCTGCTTATGGGTGTAGCGCGAAAGTTGTGTATGATGTATGGTCTTAGTGCCACATCGCCCATAGATGGCTCGATAATAAGTACCTCTACGCCGCTGTTGGTGCTGGTGCTTTCGGTGGCGATAGGCATTGAGCGCTTTACGAAACTTAGGGTTGTGGGTTTGCTGATGGGTATGGCGGGTACGGTGGCGATAATACTCCTTAGCAACAATCCTGCAAATGAGCATATATCGCTGCACTCCGTAGCGCTGGGAAACATTCTGATATTCACCTCGGTATGCGTGTCGGCGGTCTATATGGTGTGGTACAAAAATTTGGTGGCAAAGTATAGGGTCTCTACCATTCTTAGGTGGATATACTCGCTCTCTGCTGTTGTTATGTTGCCCTTTGGTGCAAAGGAGATGCTCGCGATAGAGTTTCGCACTATGCCTTCGGAGATACTCTGGGCGGCGCTCTTCGTGCTCATAGTGCCTACCTATCTGCCAAATCTTCTGCTCAACATATCGCTTAGGCGTGTGCCACCAACCATATCGAGCGTCTACTCCTATCTGCAACCTGTGGTGGCCATAGGGCTTGCGGTGGCTATGGGGCTGGATAGATTGCACGCCGACACCATACTCTTTGCCGTTGTGGTATTCGTGGGTGTGGGTATGGTTATAGCGTCGTATCGCTATAGCCGATAAAACCACATTGCCACTATCCAGCGCTTTTAGTGGGTAAAATCACTCTTTATGTCTCATTTTTAGAATATTTTGTGTTATTTCGGTTTTTTTTAGTACCTTTGTCCGATTATTTCCCAGAGGTGCAACACTGTGCGTAGGGAGATATTCGTGAAGCAGAAGTTATAAATGAAAAAACCATAAAACATTATGTTCTCGGAACTTATCTCATTGGAGTGTTATAACACCTTTTTGGTGGTTATGGCAGCCGTGGCTTTGGTAGTATTCGTAGCGCTCTTCTTCGTAGAGGCGGGCTATGGCTACCTCTTTAACCCAAAGTTTGGATTCCCTGTGCCTAACAAGGTGGGCTGGGTGATTATGGAGTGCCCTGTGTTCTTCGCTATGGCGGCGTTGTGGGCGATGTCGGACTATGGTATGCAGGCAGCACCACTGGTGTTGTTCCTCGTCTTTGAGTTGCACTACTTCCAGCGCTCGTTCATCTTCCCGATGCTTATGCGTGGCAACTCCAAGATGCCTATAGGTATCGTTGCTATGGGTGCTTTGTTCAACACCTTGAATGCCGTAATGCAGGGTGGCTGGATATTCTACTACGCTCCTGAGATGGGCTACTACGATGGTTGGATGTCGAAGCCTTACATCTACATTGGCGTGGCAGTATTCCTCTTTGGATTTATCACAAACCTCCATTCCGACTATGTAATTCGTCACTTGCGTAAGCCTGGTGACACGAAGCACTACATCCCTAAGGGTGGTATGTTCCGCTATGTGTCGTCGGCAAATTACTTTGGCGAGTTTATGGAGTGGGTAGGTTTCGCTATTGCGTCGTGGTCGTGGGCAGGTGTTGTCTTTGCGTTGTGGACATTTGCAAACCTCGGCCCTCGCTCAGCATCGTTGTATAAGCGCTATGAGCGCGAGTTTGGCGAGGAGTTCACAAAACTCGGTCGCAAGCGTATCATACCTTTCATCTGGTAATTCCCCCAATAACAAATAACTAACTACTTAAACTTTTTAAGTATGGAAAACAAGAAGAGACTTGAAGAGTCAAAACTCTTCACACCATATAAACTTGGCAGTGTCACACTCCGCAACCGCGTTATTCGCTCTGCGGCTTTTGAGTCTATGGGTAAGGATTTTGCCCCTACGCAGGCACTCAAGGATTACCACGTTAGCGTGGCTCGTGGAGGTGTGGGTATGACTACTGTGGCATACGCATCTATCAACCGCAGTGGTATCTCGTTCAACAAGCAGTTGTGGCTGCGTGATGAGATTGTGCCAGCGTTGCGCGACCTTACCGATGCAGTACACAAGGAGGGTGCTGCCGTAGGTATACAGTTGGGTCACTGCGGAAATATGACACACTGGTCTACAGCGGGTAGTTTCCCTGTGTCGGCATCTAATGGCTTCAACCTCTACTCGCCAACATTCCACCGCCGTATGTCAAAGGCCGAGATTATAGAGTTTGCCAAGGACTTCGGCAAGGCTGTGGAGACTGCCTACAACGCAGGTTTCGACTCTATTGAGGTACACGCAGGTCACGGATATCTTATCTCACAGTTCCTCTCGCCATACACCAACCATCGTCACGATGAGTATGGTGGCTCATTGGAAAACCGTATGCGCTTTATGAATCACTGCTTGGAGGAGGTTATGGAGGCTGCTCGCAAGCGTGGTATGGGTGTGTTGGTGAAGCACAATATGGAGGATGGCTTCAAGCGCGGTATCCAGGTACCAGAGTCTATCGAGATTGCCAAGCAGATAGAGTCGTTTGGCGTGGACGGCATTGTGCTCTCATCGGGCTTTGTGTCGAAGGCTCCTATGGCTGTTATGCGTGGTCGCATCCCAACAAAGACTATGGGTTACTATATGGGCTGGAACGAGTGGTTGCAGAAGATTGTGGTGTCGCTCTTCGGTCAGTGGCTTATCAAGCAGTACGACTTCGAGGAGTGCTACTTCCTGGAGAATGCCAAGAAGTTCCGCGCAGCGTTGAAAGGCCCATTGGTGTACGTTGGTGGCTTGGTATCTCGCGAGGGTATCGAGAGAGTTTTGGACGAGGGCTTTGAGTTGGTGCAGATGGCGCGTGCGTTGGTCAACGACCCAGCCTTTGTCAACAAACTCAAGGAGGGTGATATGGCCACACGCAGCGGCTGCGACCATCGTGACTACTGTATGGCGCGTATGTACTCGGTAGATATGCAGTGTTGCCACAACTGCAAGGAGCATATTCCAGAGCGTTTGTGGCGTGAGATTAACAAGATAAAGTAAGGCATATGTGTTTTCGTCGTAATAGAGGAGAGGTAGTGCGAGGTAGCGCGTGGGCATTGGTCACAGGTGCTGCGTTGGGCATCGGTCGTCAGTATGCCGAGCAGTTGGCAGCGTTGGGATATAACCTCCTTATGGTGGATATCCTCGAGGCTGTGAGTACCGAGGCTGTTGTCATCGCCGAGCGCCATAAGGTGCGTTGCGATGTTAAGGTTATGGACTTGGCAACATCTACCGCAGCGCGCGAACTTCACGCCTGGACTACGGAGCAGGGTTATGTCTTCGACATTGTCATCAACAATGCGGGTAACTTCTCGTTCTGCGATATTCTTAATACACCCCTCGAGCGTATAGAGCGCATATTGCTCTTGCACGACTATACTCTCACCTCGATGTGCCGCCTCTATGGCGAGGATATGCTCAAGCGTGGTAAGGGTCGTTTGCTGAATATGTCGTCATACTCTATATGGATGCCGTTCCCAGGTTTGGCACTCTATAGCGCATCGAAGGCATATGTCAAGAGTTTCACCGAGGCCTTTGCCAAGGAGTTGCGTGGCACGGGAGTATCGGCAACGGCAATATGCCCTGCGGGTATCGCAACGGACCTCTATGGTCTGCCTAAAAACTTGCAGAAGTTGGGTGTGAAGATAGGTGGTTTGATGACCGCGAAGAGTTGTGCACGCCGAGGTCTGAAGGCTATGTTTAAGGGTCGTAGGGTAGTGGTGCCCGATTGGTGGTTCCGCATCCTTATCCCTATTTGCAGTTTCTTGCCCGGATTTGTCATCCGTCCGCTGAGAAACTTCACTCAAAAGTGGCAGAAGTAAACATTTATAACGGATAATACTATGCGTAGCGACGAGCAGAAGATAGAGCCTAAGGATGGTGGCGAGACAACAACAAAGCGTATGTGGGGTGTGGTGCGTATACTATGCACTGTGCTTGTGGTGCTTTTGATGCTTACGTTTATCACCACTGCGGCTGCGATAATATGGCTTGGCCCTATTGTTGAGAGGTTTGTGGAGAGTAACGATAAGGAGTTGGTGGGTCGTGAGGTGTCGATGGATAACCTCTCTATAAAACTATTCTCGGGAAGTGTTGCTGTGGACAACGTTGTGCTTATGGAGGAGGGCAACGTTGAGGAGTTTGTGCGCATAGGACATCTCGAGACCGAGGTGGATATCCGTGCTATCGTGGACAATACCATCCGTGTGTCACGCCTCGCGGTGCAGAATCCGCGTGTCGCCGTGGTGCAGGGCGAGGAGGTGTTTAACTTCGACTCGCTAATCACATATCTCGTTGAGAAGTATGTTGGCGAGGAGGTTGAGGAGGCTACGGGAGAGCCCTGGAATGTTGTGTTGGAGAATCTCGTTGTGGAGGGTGGCGATGTGGCATACCACGACGTGGCTCTCGACCAGCGCTGGCATCTCGGTGAGTTGAATATCTCTACACCACACCTGTATCTCGACGATAACACCACTGCCGTTGCGCTTAGTACGAAGATTAACGAGGCGGGTGCTTTGTCGGGCGATGTGGAGATAAACCTCGAGACCCTCGACTTTGTATTCGATGGCGAGTTGGCGAACTTCAATGTTGCCGATACATATAAGTATGTGAAGCCTGTGGTAAATATGCAGCGCATAGATGGCGCTGTGTCGGCAGATTGCCGTATGGAGGGTAATATCAACGATATCCTTGCTATGGATATTACGGGTACTGTCGGAGCAACAGATTTTGTGTTGTTAGGTCCTGATGGCGAGAATATCTTCAGCACCGATAGTTTCAACTTGTTGATTGACTATCTGAATGTCGCAAAGCAGATGTACCACATTGGTCATCTCACCGCGGATGGTTACTCTACGCAGTTGTGCTTCGAGAAGGATGGCACTACGAATTTCGACCACCTCTTCTACGACTATCCGGAGTTGTCTATAGAGTCATCGGCGGAGGAGTTGGGCGATGATATGTACGATGTTAAGGAGCGTGTGACCCTCACAACTGCCGAGGCGGAGGCTCCATTGAAGGATATGGATTTGTGGATTGGCACGTTAGACCTTAAGAGAGGTAGAGTGCGCTATGCTGATAACACTATGCACGAGCCTTTCGACTATGTGTTGCGTGATATCTCGGTGCAGGCTAAGGGCGTGACGCTCGCCAATAAGAATAAGGTAACGCTGCGCGCGCAACTTCCAAAGCAGGGTACAGCGATGTTGCAGTGGGAGGGCTCGCTCAACGATTTCTACAACCAGAGCCTTATGACAATGCTCTCGAATGTCGATATTCAGAGCCTCTCAACATATGTTGAGCACTATACCGCATTCCCCGTAACATCGGGAAACCTCACATTCCGCTCACAGAATGTGGTCTCTAATGGTCAGTTGAGTGGTGTTAACCAACTTGGTACTTACAACTTCAACGTTGGCGATAAGGATAAGAACCTCAAGGCGGAGTATAAACTGCCTGTGAAACTCGGTATCTATGTGCTCACCGACCGCAATAAGCACATCGACATCGACCTGCCAATCTCGGGCAATATCTCTTCGCCAGAGTTCTCGTTGCGTAAGGTGATTTGGAAGGCTATAGGTAATGTGCTATTAAAGGTTGTGGCATCGCCTTTTGAGTGGATGTCCAAGGATAAGCAGGATGCATTCCGTCATATAGATATAGACCTCGTGGCTGCGGGTCTCGACTCGGAGCATTATGCACGCATTGATAGTATGGTCACCACGCTTAAGGGCGACACCACACTCTCGGTACGCCTCAAGCCTCGTGTAAACTACAAACGTGCGGTGCGCACCCTGGCAGATATGAATCTGAAGATGGCATACTACAATGCTACGCAGGGTAGCGAGAGTGGCTACCTCGATATGTTGGACTTCGCGCGTATCAACGATATGAAACTCTCGGGTGAGGGTATCCGCAACTATGCCGACTCGGTGCTTGTTTCGCGAGGTGTTGACCCTACGGGTATGAGTGCCCACGCCAAGGCCGAGATGCTCTATGGCGATATGGTAGATGAGCAACTTGTGTCGGTTATGAATATGCGTAACGGCATCATAGCGCGATATGTGGCATTCCAGCATAAGGATTTGCCTGCTGAGAAGTTCACACTCTTGCCTCTTTCGATTGAGGATATCAAGGAGTATAAGGGTAAGGATAGGTATACCGTGACGCTTGTGGTAGGTGACCAGGAGGTGGATGTGGTTGCTGAGGATGAGGAGACAGGTGACGAGGCGGTAGAGAATGAATAAACAAAAACCAATAAATATTTAATTAACAACAGATTATGAAAAAACTATTTACAATTGTTGCAGTAGCAGCGGTGGCTCTCTCTGCAACAGCGTGCTCTTCACTCGGGGGCAAGAAGATTGACTCATTGTCATATGCCGTAGGTGCTGATATGGGTCAGAGCCTTGTGTTTGGTATGAAGGATCTTCAACTCAACCAGGATGTTGTTGTTGAGAGCCTTGAGTCTTTCTACAAGGATGGTGATATCTTGGGCGAGGAGATTAAGGAGACTCGTGCAAAGATTATGGAGTATCAGTACACTGTATTTATGCCTTATATGAACGCAAAGCGTCATAACGACTACATCCAGACTGATTGCCCTGATACTCTCCCAGCACTCCCAGAGTTGTTCAACGAGACCTTCACTTGCGAGGCAGTATCAAAGATGATTGGTATGAATATGGGTGCTGCTATCAAGTCACTCCAGGAGGAGATTGTTATGGCTGACGTTCTTCGTGCTATCGAGGATGTTAAGGCTCTCAACGCTCCTGAGGAGGCTGACTCATTGCTTCGTATGACCAACGAGCAGATTCGCAATGCTTTTGCTCAGTATGGCGAGCGCCAGGAGGCTAAGGCTGAGGCTGAGCGTCAGAAGTTGATGAAGGAGAACGCTGAGGCTTCTGCAAAGTGGTTGGCTGAGATTGAGAAGCAGGAGTGTGTGCAGAAGACAGAGTCTGGTATCCTCTATCGCATTGACCGCGAGGGTACTGATGTAAAGGCTACTGAGGACACAGACGTAGTATTGGTAAACTACGAGGGTAAGACTTCAGATGGCAATGTATTCGACTCAAGTTACGAGCGTGGCGAGCCTATCTCATTCCCACTCAACCGTGTTATCAAGGGTTGGACTGAGGGTATGAAACTCGTTGGCGTAGGTGGTCAGATTACACTTTGGATTCCATCGGAGTTGGCATACGGCGAGCGTGGTGCTGGTGCAGACATCGGTCCTAACCAGGCGTTGGAGTTTAAGGTTGAACTTCTCGAGGTTAACCCTGCTGAGTAATTAGCCTTATATATAAAGAGCATCCTCGGGAATTTAATCCCGAGGATGTTTTTTTATATCTACTTCTCCCACTCAAACTTCTCGAAGTCGGCATCCGCAGCCTTCCACGATGGGCGACGTAGCGCGTATATGATGAATGGCAGTATCACGAACAGCAGTGCACCGAGGATGAGTACCGAGAACCACACTGTGGTACTTCCTGTGGCAATCTGCGATGGCGGGATGAAACTGAGCACGAAGGCCAGCAACGAGCCGCAGAATCCCATACCTGCCAATATCCACATAAGACCATTGCCCTTAGCACCGAGGCGGAATGGGCGCTCTATCTTTGGGAGTTTATAGCGCAGGGTGATGGCGGCGGCAAACATCAGCATATATACTATAAGGTATAGCAATACGGTAAGTTGCGAGAGAATCTGGTAGAAGGACTGCACCGATGGCATCACCACAAACAACAATCCGAGGATGGTGACTATGACACCCTGAACAAGGAGGATGTTACGCTGCACACCCTGCTTGTTGGTCTTCTGGAAGAATGGTGGCAGATATCCTGCGCGACCTACGGCGAAGATACCCT
>JAFOCZ010000184.1 GCA_017380955.1 Alistipes sp. | reverse complement strand
GGCACCTTACCGATATCGTGAAGGAGTCCTGCGCGGCGTGCTGCCTTAGGGTTAAGTCCCAACTCCGCAGCCATAATACCTGCGAGGTTTGCAGTCTCACGTGCGTGCTGCAAGAGGTTCTGACCATATGACGAGCGGTACTTCATCTTACCAATGAGACGTATCAACTCTGGGTGTAGGCCGTGGATACCGAGGTCTATTGTTGTGCGCTTACCCACCTCGATAATCTCCTCCTCAATCTGCTTCTTGACCTTAGCCACAACCTCCTCGATACGAGCAGGGTGGATACGGCCGTCTGTTACCAACTGGTGGAGTGCGAGACGTGCAATCTCACGACGTACAGGGTCAAATCCCGAGAGGATGATAGCCTCAGGGGTGTCGTCCACGATAATCTCGATGCCTGTAGCAGCCTCAAGTGCGCGGATGTTACGACCCTCACGACCGATGATGCGACCCTTAACCTCATCTGACTCGATGTTAAACACCGTTACGGCATTCTCTATAGCGGTCTCTGTTGCTACACGCTGAATGGATGCCACTACGATGCGCTTCGCCTCCTTTGTTGCCGAGAGTTTCGCCTCCTCGATAGTCTCTGCCACGAATGCTGCAGCCTCAGCCTTAGCCTCGTTCTTCATATTCTCCACGAGGACATTCTTCGCCTCCTCAGAACTCATTCCCGAGATCTGCTCGAGACGCTCATTCTGCTCGCGGATTACAGATGCAAGTTCCTCCTTGCGGGTCTCAACACCCTGAATCTGCACCTCGAGTTGCTCCTTTAGTTTGTCGCAGTCGCCCTTCTTACGCTCCAACTCACGCTCCTTGTTCTGGAGGTTAGCCTCGAGTTGCTTTGCGCGCTGCTCACTCTGCTGCAGTTTCTGGTTACGCTCATTCACCTGGCGATCGTGGTCGCTCTTTAGTTGTATGAACTTCTCCTTAGCCTGCAACATCTTCTCCTTCTTTATCATTTCGCCGTCAGCCTCAGCCTTGTGTACTATTGCCTTAGCACGTGTGTGAGCACCAAAGTATGCCAACACGCCACCTACTACAGCACCTACTATTACACCGACGATTATCCAAATAAATTCCATAATCTAAATAGAGGTATTATAATGTTGTTTTAAAAGGTTATTTAATTGGTTGTTAATAGTTTTCAAACAAAAAAAATCCCACATAATCCCTTAATCGTTTGACGAATCCGCAGATAAGTCATAGGTGGGGCTCCGAGGTTCGCAACAGTCCACTGGTGGAAAATCCACACCACGAGGGTTGAGGCCTTGTTTTGAAACATTACTCGAGAGTTGTCCCAATGTTATTTAGTTTGTACAGTTCGCAAATCACATAAGGAAACTATGCGGGATATAGTATATTCAAAGAACGATTTTCGGGATTTCTGAGACTTCTGCTACGGCAACACCTTATGCCGTGCCTCTCCCTCCCGGCCCCTTTGGGGCAAATATCGCGCCGAGGATTACTCCTCCTTTACATATCTTCGTATGCGCTCCTCGATTTTCTCGAGTTCTACGATATCCTCATCGCCAAGTGCCGACGAGTATTCTGCGTCGAGAGCCAACTTCGAGAATCGGAATGCTGCGAGAGCCAAACGATCCTGGGTATCGAATTTTGGGATTCGTGTATACTCCGAAATCTTCTGGTTGAGACGCTTTGCCGCAACACGATAGACCTCCTCCTTATCCGCATCGATAGTCATAGGATAGTTACGTCCCGCTATCATAATATTCACTTTTACCTTCTCGTCTGCCATCTCGGTGTTGCTTTTCGGTTAAACATTTATCTCTCATCGGGGAACTCCTCGCTCACTACCCTGCTCACTCACCCACAAAAATCTTTCTCACTCTCTCACTCTCTTACTCCTCTCTTCTCTTACCCACTTACCTCTCGTCTCTCACTCCTCTCACCCTTCTCTCTTCCCTTATCTCATCTCTTCTGCACCCCTCGTCTCTCGCACCCCCTGTACCTTTATTCGGTCTCTTGGGCCTCTTGGTGTTTTATGGCGGCTATGCAACGGTCTACTTCCCGCAATAGACTGTTTATTCGCTGCTTAGCACGCTCTACATCACCACCCTGTGCTCCTGTCATCGCTGTTGAGATATCTGCGCTTCTGAGACGCTGGTCTAACTCACGCACCCTCTCCTCGAGTCCTCGCTTCTCACGCTGTAGCCTGTCGCGCTCCTCGGTGAGTTGGCGACATCTCTCCGATATACGTTCGTGGTCGGCAATGAGCCTCTCCACCTCGCTACCCAGTCGCTTGACAATATCCTTCTCAGCCATACTACGTACCCTTTAGGGAAATGATGTTGTTTTGTTGGTCAAAGATAAGTAAAAAAATGGTCTTCACCAAAAAAAGGCGGTATAATGTACCAAATTAGTTGAGTTCGGCGTATAAGTCGTAATCCTCAGCATCTGTCACAACAACATTGTAGTAGTGGCCACGCAGCAGACGACGACCCTTGCTGTCTATTATCAACTCCTGGTCCACCTCTGGTGAGTCATACTCCGAGCGACCAATGTAGAACTCTCCCTCGCGACGGTCTATTATTACGCGCATCGTAGAGCCTATACGTCGTGCGTTGTTCTCGAGCGATATACGCTCCTGCAAGCGCATTATAGCCTCAACACGCTGCTGCTTAACATCTTCGGGCACATCATCCGTAAGACGTGTTGCCGAGTATGTACCCTCCTCCTCGGAGTAGGCAAATACTCCAAGACGGTCAAACTTCGTGTCGCGTACAAACTCCTTCAACTCCTCGAAGTCCTGCTCTGTCTCGCCAGGATATCCCACAAGAAGCGTTGTGCGCAATGCAATATCGGGTATCGCAGTGCGAAGTTTGTTGATTAGCGCTATAGCCTCAGCCTTGGTATGACGGCGCTTCATCGCTGTCAACTGATTATCCGAGATATGCTGAAATGGGATGTCGAGATAGTTGCAAATCTTTGGCTCGCGTGCCATAACCTCTATCACCTCATCGGGGAAGTCGGTAGGATAGGCATAGTGGAGACGTATCCACTCTATATTCTTTATCTTGCAGAGACGCTCGAGCAACTCCGCCAACTTACGCTCGCCGAAGATATCCACGCCATAGTATGTAGTATCCTGTGCTATGACCATCAACTCACGCACACCCTTCTCTGCCAGCGCCTCTGCCTCGGCTACAAGAGCCTCCATAGGCACTGAGGTGTGACGACCACGGATGAGAGGTATGGCGCAGTAGCCGCACATCCAGTTACAACCCTCCGAGATCTTGAGGTAGGCATAGTGCGAAGGTGTTGAGAGTTCGCGCTTTGTCTCATTCTCCTTTTCCCACTTTGCTCCGAGACGCTCCACGATACCTGCCCAGTCGTTGACACCGAAGAAGTCATCTACCTCGGGGAGTTCGGGGCGTAACTCATCAGCATAACGCTGTGAGAGACATCCCACCACGAAGAGTTCCTCAATCTTTCCCTGCTCCTTGAGTTGTGCAGCACGCAGTATGGTGTCTATAGACTCCTGCTTGGCATCGCCGATGAAGCCACAAGTGTTTATCACCACCACGTTGGCATCTGTGCGGTCGCTGTCGAAGACAACTTTGTAGTCCATCGCCGCAAGTTGTGCTGCGAGGTGCTCCGAGTCCACGGTGTTCTTTGAGCATCCGAGGGTTATGATATTGATTTTCTTTGCCATAGTATTAGTTGTTTTTAGCATCTCCGAAGAGCGCACGTACAAACTCCTTGCGGTCGAACATCTTCAACTGGTCGACACCCTCGCCGATGCCGATGTATCGCACCGGAATGTGGAACTTATCGCTGATGCCGATTACCACACCACCCTTTGCCGTACCATCCAACTTGGTGATTGTGAGCGAGGTAACCTGCGTAGCCTCGGTAAACTGCTTAGCCTGCTCAAAGGCATTCTGTCCTGTAGAGCCATCGAGTACAAGCATCACCTCGTGTGGCGCGTCGGGGATAACCTTCGACATCACGTTGCGAATCTTTGTCAACTCCTTCATAAGACCCACCTTGTTGTGGAGACGTCCTGCGGTGTCTATGAGCACCACATCCGCACCATTTGCCACTGCCGAGCGCAGAGTGTCGTATGCCACCGATGCAGGATCAGAGCCCATATCCTGGCGCACCATAGTAGCACCAGCACGATCTGCCCAAACGGCCAACTGGTCGATTGCCGCAGCACGGAATGTATCCGCCGCACCTATATATACCTTACGTCCTGCGCGTGTGAGTTTCGCTGCGAGTTTTCCGATTGTGGTGGTCTTACCCGCACCGTTGACACCCACAACCATCATAACATATGGGTAGCCCTCCTTAACCTCGATACCGAAGTCCTTTGTTGAGCGGTGTGACTCCTCCATCAGGCGAGCAATCTCCTCGCGAAGGATGTCGTTGAGTTCCGAGGTATTCATATACTTGTCACGCGCCACACGCGCCTCGATAGCCTCGATAATCTTTACGGTGGTCTCCACACCCACGTCCGATGTTATAAGCACCTCCTCCAAATCATCCAGCACATCAGCATCCACCGTTGTGCGTCCTGCTATGGCGCGCTTCAGACGTCCGAAGAATCCCTCCTTGGTCTTTCCGAGACCCTCCTCCAACTCCTTACGCTCCTCCTCGATATTAGGCTCGTCATCATCCTCTGGCTCTGCAACAACAGCCTGTGGCTCTGCAACGTGCGCAGTCTCCTCTACCGCCTGTGGGGCAACCTCCTCCTGAGGCTTCTCCTCTACGGCAACCTCAACGGCAGGAGTCTCAGTTACGGCAGGAGTCTCCTGAACAACCTGCTCCTTAACCTCGGGCGCTACCACCTTAGGCTCTTCGACCTTAGGCTCTGTCTTCTTTCTTTTGAATAAGTCAAAAAATCCCATAACTTTATCTGTTTATTTGTTTTATTCGTTGTATATCAAATACTTACGTCTTAATATCTTATACTTCTCAACATCCTCTGCCCAGCGCTCACGAATCTGCTCTGCGGTGCAACCCTCCTTTATCATCTCACGCACCCACGCCACACCTACCAACTTCTCGAACATCGGTTTGAAGAACTCATCGCCCATAGCCAGGTCGCGGTAGGCATCTATGACATAGTGGAGGTTTACACCCTCGCGCCATATCTCCTCATCGCTCTTACCCCGCAAATCCTCGCCATAGCACCTCACACCCATATGCGGAGGTTTCGACGCTGCTGCCACCGACTGCGGCACAAACGAGAACTCACGAGCCTCCATATCGGGATGCCCATAAATCTCAAACGGAGCATCCGTGCCACGCCCCACGCTCACCACTGTACCCTCGAACAAGCACAACGACGGGTAGAGGTATATGGAGTGTTGCGATGCGAGGTTTGGCGATGGCGCTACGGGTAGTGTGTAGTGCGTCTGGTGGTCGTAGTTACGACATCTCACCACTGTGACATTAGCACTCCTCGTCCAGCCCTCACCCATCGCCATCAGCGCTATCTCGCCCATCGTGAGGCCGTGCACCACAGGCACAGGGATATGTCCCACGCCCGACTTATAGCGCATATCGAGGATTGGTCCATCTACATAGTGACCATTGGGGTTTGGGCGGTCGAGGATGATGACATCGCGTGCGAAGTCGGCACACGCATCTATCATCCTGAGCATAGATATATAATATGTGTAGAACCTCAACCCCACATCCTGCATATCTACGATAAGCACATCGAACGAGCGCATCGCAGCATCTGAGGGGCGCTTAGTATTACCATTGTAAAGCGAGAGGATAGGTATTCCGGTCTTGGCGTCCACATCATCGCTTACGTCATACCCCGCCTCCACAGCACCACGAAATCCGTGCTCCGGGGCGAATATTCCCACGATGTTGACACCCTCGCGGTGTAGCATATCCACAACGTGCTCCTCGGCACTATACATCGCCGTGTGGTTTACCAGGAGCGCCACACGCCTACCCTCCAACAGAGGCATATAGGCTGCGGTGTCCGTAGCACCCACAAGCACCTCTTCTGCCATCGCCACCATAGGCAATAGCATTGCTATAATGAGCATGTATAGTCGCCTTAGCATCGTAAACTATTAGTAGTGAAGCAAATACTCCTTTATGAAGGCATCCAAGTCGCCATCCATCACAGCATCCACATTCGAGGTCTGATATCCCGTACGGTGGTCCTTGACACGCCTGTCATCAAATACATAACTACGAATCTGCGAGCCCCACTCTATACGTTTCTTCGTTGCTTCGAGTGCCTGCTGCGTCGCCATACGCTTGTCCAACTCACGCTGATAGAGTTTCGAGCGCAGG
>JAFOCZ010000183.1 GCA_017380955.1 Alistipes sp. | reverse complement strand
GTTTGCAGTTTGCCTATGCACACCGTCGTGAGAAGAAGAGAAATTATCGTTCATTGTGGATCGTTCGTATCAACGCTGCGGTTCGTATGTACGGTATGACTTATTCAGAGTTTATTGGCAAGATGAATGTTAAGGGTATCGCTTTGAACCGTAAGGTTTTGGCTGACCTCGCACTCAACGAGCCTAAGGCATTTGAGGCAATCGTTAATGCAGTTAAATAGTAATCTCTAACTATATAGAGTGGGAGCCTGATACTTCGGTATCGGGCTCTTTTTTTGTAATATATTTTTAATCGTGTTGACATTATACCGTAACATCTTTGCACTACCTTTGCTCTCGGAAAGATATATGGAAATTATGGAAAATAGAATGACAATTGCGCTTGTGGCGCACGATGCTATGAAGCACGACCTCGCGGAGTGGGTCGCTTGGAATTGGGAGAAGTTATTATCACACCGCTTAGTATGCACAGGAACAACCGGTCGTGTCGTTGCCGAGACCCTTATGGCACGCCGTGGTAAGGATGCGGCGAACGCACGTTTCGATATCACTATGCTCAAGTCAGGACCGTTGGGTGGCGACCAGCAACTTGGTGCTATGATTGCCTCAAGCGAAATAGATTTGCTAATCTTCTTCTGGGATCCTATGTCCGCGCAGCCTCACGATGTCGATGTAAAGGCTCTTCTGCGTTTGGCAACTCTCTATAATGTCCCTACGGCCATCAACCGCTCTACGGCAGATTTTATGATATCATCGACGCTTATGGCAGATGCAGATTACAAACCTGTGGTTAGAGACTACACCGCCTACATCGAGCGAACAGTAAAGTAATCGTCGCCTACAAATACCCAGCAGCACGTGCTGCTACGTTGAATAATGCCTCGTTGCGGACTCTTTGAGGGTTGCCGCCACGAGATTTTTTGCATATTCTACCCCTTTGACGCAAATTGTCAAAATACTACGATACCTTTGCACTACAAACTAAAACAAATGAATATGGGACAGAGAACTATTGAACGACACTTCGGCAATTTCTACATTGCTGGATTCACCTATTGGGATGGCTGTATGGCATATGAGCACCTGAAGGTTGGAACATTATTGCGCCTTGTGCGTGAGGAGGATAACCGCTACGACTGCACCGCAGTGGCGATATACTACGAGGATAAAAAACTCGGCTATATCCCAAGCACTGAGAATGCTACAATCGCTAAGTTCCTCGACTTGGGATATGAGGATATCTTCGAGGTGCGTGTGCAGCGCATAGTGCCTGATGCTCACCCCGAGAAGCAGATTGGCGTTGTGGTATTCCTTCGCGAGGCATCTACAGTATATAACTTAAAGCAGCAGTAGGGTATGAAGGTACATATAAATCTATCTATCGACGAGCGTCCCGACTACGCTCATAACACCTTCTTGCTGAGGTGGAATCCCGCGATATCTTCCTATGCTATGGAGGATTTGGATGAGGATATGGAGTGCTGGGCACAGGGCGAATGGGACAGGAAGTTTGACTGGAGCGTATGCGATTGGCAGAAGGCGCATAAGGGCGATAGATTCTTTATGCTCTGCGCCGACGAGGAGTGTGGTGGTATCTTTGCCGCAGGAAGATTCATCAGCGAGCCATATAAGGGCGCAGATTGGTCGGGTAAGGGTCGTGAGGTCTACTATATGCGTATGGAGTTTGAGAAGGTGTTCCACCCCGAGCGTGTTAGCGTTATCAAGTCCGAGGAGTTGGTGCGCGAGATACCCTTCGTAGATTGGCGCGAGGGACACTCTGGGGAGTTGCTCTCGAAGGATGATGCTGAGCGCTTGGAACTCCTGTGGCGTGACTTCGTGGGTAGCAACAAGGAGTTGTACTTGCCACGCGCTGTTAAGAATGAGGAGTATGATATGCGTTCGGATATCGATAAGGCCATAGAACTCGCCTCTAAGGCTCACGCTGCGGACTACGACCTCGATGGTAATCCTACAATCCTGCACCCGTTGGCTGTAGGTATGATGGGTGGCAACGACAACGAGCGTATCGTAGGCTTCCTGCACGATGTGGTGGAGGATACAACTTACACCTTGGAGGATATTGCCGAGGAGGGATTCTCAAAAGAGGTGCTCTCGGCGCTATTCCTTCTCACACACGAGAAGTGTATACCATATATGGAGTATATCGAGATGATATGCGAGTCGGGTAACAAGACCGCTATAAACGTAAAAATCAACGACCTGAAGCATAATATCGCTCGCGGTAGGGCGGGAGGTCATATGCGATGTGTTGAGAAGCACACCAAGGCTTTGGCATTCATCGAGGCGTATATAGCCTCAGAAGCATAGATCCCTTTCATTTGTTTATATTCTTAGCGAGATTGGGGTGTCCAAGTATTATGGACACCCCAATCTTTATGTTAGGTCTTAGATGTTTATATGCGTAACCTCGTCTATGCCGTCGATGTCTAAGATGCTATTCATCACCATCTTCAACTCCGTAACCGAGTGCACCGAGAAGTCGATGGTGCATATCGCGATGCGGTCGATGTTCTCGGTCTTTAGCGATGACATCGTGAGGTGTAACTTATCGGTGATGCAGTCTATGAGGTCGCTCATCAAGTGGAAGCGGTCGACACCCTGCACACGAATGCGCACAGGATACAAGAAACGCTCATCCTCGTCAAATGCCGCAGAGACTATGGCGTCGCCATTCTCCGATGCCAGACGTATGATATCTGTGCAGTCACGCTTGTGGAGGCACACCTTGCCATCATCGTTCTTGTAGCCTATAACCTCATCGCCAGGCAGTGGGTGGCACAATGGGCAGCGGTCATACTCCAATTTTGGGAGGTTGGCAAAGTAACTGCGTAGGTAGCGCTTAGCACGGAACGTATAAACGTGGTTGAGCCACTCTGGGTCGGGTTTAGCGTCGTCGGCAGTGCCAATCTCTACACGGTCGCCACGCTTTAGCACGGTGCGCAGAGAACTTAGTTTACGGTTGATACGCGCATATACGGCCTTCTCGCCAATCTTGGTGTGAATCTCAAATGCAAAGTCGAGGGCTGTGGCTCCCTTAGGCAGGATAACACCCTGACCCTTAGGTGTGAACACCATAATATCGTCGTTGTAGAAGGTAGATGTAACGCCCTCCATAAACTTCATATCGGGGTTACCCTTGGCAATCTCCTGAAGGATATCCTTGAACTTGTCGAGCCACGTTGTAAGGTTGGTCTCCGAGCGCTCCGCAGCACAGCCGAGGTGTGAGTTACGCACCATACTCTCCGAAGATATGTGTATCTCCTCCCACTCGCCCTTCTTGCTGAGGAGTTTAACGTGGAAACTCTGGTAGCCATTCTCCTTTGGCGTGTCGATGTAGTTACATACACTGCAAGGCTTCTCCTTAAGTTGGTCGGTGAGTGCAGAGTATATCTGCAACGACATAGCCTTGTCGCTAAACTGTGCGCTGCTCTTATATATGATACGAATATAGTGCTTGCTATCGATATGCGCAAAGTCGCTGTTCTTCTCCTTCATCTTACGCCATATGCTATATGGCTCACGGTAGCGAATCTCGGTGCGCACGTCGAAGCCCGCATCCTTGAGAATGGTGTCTATCTGCTGTCGGAACTCCTCCAGGAGGTGACGCTCATCCTCGTGCTCCTCCTTGAGTTGTGCCTCGAGTTTCTCATACTCGCCAGGGCAGCGATACTGGAACGAGAGATTCTCCAACTCGGTCTTTATGTGATACAAGCCGAGGCGGTTGGCAAGCGGAGCGTAGAAGTAGTCGGTCTCACCGGCAATCTTCATCTGCTTCGCAGCGGTCATACTGTCCAGAGTACGCATATTGTGCAGACGGTCGGTGAGTTTGATGAGCAACGCACGCACATCGTAGTGTACCGACTCGAGAATCTGGCGGTAGTTATCCACCTGCTTCGAGTATTCGTAGTTTGCCTTCTTGCGCTTGGTCACCGCATCCACAAGTTTTGCGACATCACTGCCAAAGCGCTCCTCAATCTCCTCGATGGTGTGGTCGGTATCCTCCACCACGTCGTGCAGAAATGCTGCAATAACCGTGTTGTCGGTCATCTCCAACTCCTTTGCGAGGATTGTTGCCACGGCAATAGGGTGGATGATATAGGGCTCGCCGCTGCGACGCTTCTGCTTCTTGTGGGCCTTAGCCGCAAACTCATAGCCGTCGATGATACGACGCATCTGCTCCTCGGAGGTGCGGGGTGCGAGATATCCAAATAGCGATTCTATATTGGTTTTGATAAGTGCTGAGTAGTCGTTCATAGTATGTTTGTGTTAGTGTTATAGTCCCAAAGATTTCGGTACATACCACAAATTTAAGAAAAAAAGTCTCTCGTTATCCCATTTACCCTCAAAATTTGCTAAAATATAGGATATTATTTCTACCTTTGCCATAGTGATAATAATATAAAACTATCTATAATGAAACAATTTCTTCGTAGCACACTGATGATTTTTGCCGCAGTTATGCTCTTCGCCTGCGACAACGAAACACCGACCAACAAACCCGGACATAAGAACAATGAGTTCTCTTTTGATCATATCATTGTTAAACACACCGAGATTAACGTCGATATATGCCCTAAGGATAAGGATATGGAGTATATCGTACTTCTATCACAGCCTCAGGATTTCATAGATCGTGGTATCGACACCCGTGAGGAGTTGCTTGCCGATGACCTCGCATACCTTAAGTCTCTTGCCCAGGGTTATGGCATCTCAGTTTATGATTTTCTAAAAAATATGGGATGGCTTGTTAAGGGCGATAAGAGAGATTATCACCCAATAAACCTATACCCCGAGACCGAGTATGTGGTATACTGCTATGGCGTAGTGTTTGATGGCGATAACTACGAGGCTACAACGCCTGTAAACTATGAGGTTATCAAGACATCGGCTCCTAAGATGATTAATCCAAAGTTTGATGTCACCTACACCGTGGAGAATAACAATGTAAAGATAGATGTCTCACCTAAAGATTACAATGGCTACTACTACGCATATATTATCCCTGAGGGTGACCCAAGCAAACTTTATATCGGCTTGGACGGCGTTACAGATGAGGTGCTTCAGCACTATCGTAACTATACCTTTGATAAGTTCAATGATCTTATTAACAATGTTGGTACACCCGTAGAGTTTTTCTGTTATAAGGGCGATGTCACCATTGAGCAAAGACTGATGCCATACACATACTATCAGATTGCGCTCTTTGCCGTAAGTAACGACCAGGTGCCAATCCTTATGTCTTCACCATTTGTGACATACTTCTCAACCGAGGGTGTTGCTGCGAGTGACCTCACGGTAGACATCGAGGTTAGCGACATCACACCATACACGGCTCAGTTAACGCTCACACCATCCAACAACGACGAGGAGTATGCCTGTGTATTCCTGTCGCGTGACCAGGTGCCACAGGTTGATGATAATGAGATTATGCTGACAATCATCAACAACTTCGACCCTGCAATCTTCGAAGGTGGTCATAGTGAGAAACTTATGCCTCTTATGCCAAACACCGAGTATAGCGTACTTGCTTTTGGTATTAACAGCGGTCTTCCTACGACCCAACTCTTCCGCTACGACTTCACCTCTGCGGAGGCCACCGAGGGTAATATCAAGGTCGAGAGCATCGACATCGTCAAGCTCTTCGATGCCGAGGCAATCGTAGCCCTCGACTCGAGCTATGCCGATGCCCTTGCCGAGTGTTCGTGTGTTGCGGTAGTAGAGATGAAGACCTCGAAGCCTACCAATGCCGTATACTTCTGGTGGTACGAGGAGTGGATGATGGATGAGTATAGCGAGGAGGCATTCCTCGAGGATCTTCTCCTCTATGACCCTACCTCTACGGTGCAGCCAATGGAT
>JAFOCZ010000021.1 GCA_017380955.1 Alistipes sp. | reverse complement strand
AGTGTATCTTTAATTGTTTACATTCTCTGGGTTAGTAGTTTTTACAGAATTTGTTTCTGGAGCGCAGGGAGCCGTCGGGAGACGCCTCCCTGTTGCTTTTTCCAGAAACAAACCTGTAAAAACTCCTTTCACCCTGAACGCCTCGGCACACTTATCGGCGCTGGTTAGGCGGTGGCATATCGCTATCGCGATAACAACGAGAAGAGTCGCTGCCGTCAAGAAAATATATCTCCTTTTCAGCAGTGACTCTTCACGTCTGTCCTTGGGACTTTGCCACCGCCTCTATCGCTTGGTCTACTCTCAACTCGTGAGGGCGTTAGTAGTTTCATAGCGGTGCTTCGCAGTCGTTATTTATTAGAATTTGTTTCTGGAACATAGGCGGCTGTCGGGAGACACCCGCCTATTGTATTCTATATTTAAGGAAATTAGGGAGATTAAGGAGTTTAGTGTTAAGCACATAACTCACTAACTTCTCTAATTTTCCTAAACTCACTAACTCGCTACAACCCCTTAATATACGCTCGGCGGCGTTTGTGCTGGATGTGGTCGTAATCTGCAAAGTTCGCCTGGCTCTTATGATTAGTCTCGAGGATGGCAGTGGTCTCAACCCTCTGGATGCCATACTTGCTGAAGTGTGGTGTCATCTCATCGAAGATAAGTGCCGTGACACCCTTATCCTGGTAGTCGGGGCGCACAGCGATAAGCAGCAGGTCGAAGTCGGTCATCTTCTTAGCCCTGAGTGCCTTTAGGAGATGATACCAGCCAAATGGGAATAGGTGACCGCCGCACTTACGCAATGCCTCCGACAGTGACGGCATACCCAAACCCACAGCAATAATCTCGTCGTTCTCATTTGCCACCATCGTCACAAAGTCGAAGTTCAGAATCGGGAAGTACATATTGCAGTAGTAGCGCTTCTGGCGCTCTGTCATCGGCTGATAGTTATACAACTTCTGGTACGCCGCATCCAAAACATCGAAATAACTGTAGCCATATCTCTTGCGCAACTCACGCGAGTTCTTAACCTTCACCACGCGGAGGTTGTATCGCTTAGCCACAAAATCCACCAAACGGCGCACCTTATCCGGTGCTTGTTGCGGTGGCGTAATCTGATACTCTATCCAGTCCGCCTCCTTGACAAATCCATATCGCTCGTAGTGAGCAATATAGTATGGATGGGTATAGAGACTCGCCATAGGGGCATTGTAGTCGAAGCCCTCGATAAGCAGTCCCTGATGGTCGAAGTCCGTAAAGCCCACAGGACCATTAAGGCACTCCATACCACGACTCTTACCCCACTCGGCAACGGCATCTATCAACGTGCAGAACACTTCATAATCATCTACAAAGTCAAACCATCCAAAGCGGCACTTCTTAACACCCCACGCCTCGTTAGCGCGATGGTTTATGATGCCCACGATGCGACCCACAATCTCATCGTTGCGATAAGCCATATATACCACGAAGTCGCACACCTCGAGAGCAGGGTTAGTCTTTGGGTTAAAGGTATTTACCTCATCGAAAAATATAGGTGGACAGTAGTAGTTGTTACCCTTGTAAAGGTCTATTCCAAACTGCACAAATTTGCGCAACTCACGCTTTGTCTTTACCTCCTTAATAGTAATCTGCGTTGGGTTAGTATTGGGCATAAATATAAGTTTAGGTTTTGCTATTATACACTCCTATTACAGGGATATCGTTGATGTATAAAAATAGACATCTTCCCCATATTTATGCAAATATAGGCTTTTTCTGTGATAAAAGCAACCTCCAATTATATTAAAGTGACTATTTTATGATATTTTCGCACCAAAGCCTCAAAGTTCACAACGTAACAACTGCATAAATATCTTACAACCAACCGCCACGGTCATTATCCTCACGGGCTATGATAAGATACTCCCTTTCGATAATCTTACCGCTCATATCGGGGCCATACTTCTCAGGCGGACAACCGGCATAGTAGCGTATGGTTATCGTTCCAAGACCTGGCTTGGTGCAGACAAAATATAATTCGCTCTTTCCGAACAGACCCTGCTTATCTATGCCAAGGCGTTTTTTAACATCCTCAGAAATTTCATAGTCGAGAATCTCAACGCCGAGTTTACCATCGCTAATTGTGTCGTTGATGTTTATATAGGTAGTCTTGTTTAGTTGTGCTGCAATAGTATGATGACCATATACGCGCGATACGGCATACAAAGCGTCCACCATACCGATGCCCATCTTACCACGATAGTCATCCAGCACTATCTCCGACACCTTGCCACTATAGGTGTATACCGTTTTAGAGCCATATAGACGATGGTTTATGTCGTTTACCGACGAGCAGATTATATCGTATAGGTCGTCGTTCGTGAGGCGTATGCCGTGGTCTACGGCCGAGGATAGTGCCAAGGCTGCAACGCCCGAAACATATGGACACGCCATAGATGTTCCCGACATATAGGCGTAGTCTGCGCCATAGGTGGTCTTTCCATTGTTATATACATCAGGAGTCTCGCTTGGCACGGTGGAGAGTATTGCGCCATTAGGGTTTAACAGGCCATCGACATACTCATAATCACCTCCAGGGGCAGCGATGTTACAGCCGTGATGATAGTTCGTATATCCTGTAGGTAGACCATCAGCGGCAATCGCAGTGACAGATATAAACTCGTTATAGGCACCTGGGTAGCACGCATACATCAGGCTCTCGTTGCCCGCAGCGAAGATTGCCACACCGCCATCCATCACCTCGTTGTCGCTGCACTCAACGAAATACTTGATAGCAGCAATATATATAGAGCCCGTATTTGCCTCATATCCTTCATCGCTAATCCACATAACTGACTGACCCCACGAGCATTGCAATATTGCAGCACCCATATCTGCTGCATACTCAATGCCTGCTGCTATTCTCTCATTAGCAACGCCAGTATTCTCCTGAAATATCTGCACAGACATAATGCGCACGCCGTCGCCATTGCCCGAGCCTCCTGCGATGCTCGAGATACCCTCGCCATTGTTGTTTACCGCAGCAATGATACCCGCAACGTGCGTTCCGTGGCCGACATCGCCAATATAGTTACCCTCGGAGTCATATCTGCGGTTGTTCCACGATATATTGCCATTTTGCTCAATGGTGTTTAGGCCGTAGATATCATCGACATAGCCATTGCCATCATCGTCAACACCCTCTGCGCCATTTAGTTCGGCCGTGTTGGTCCACATATTTGCCGCCAAGTCGGGATGGGTATACTTAACACCCTCGTCAACAACCGCCACTACAACCTTTGGATTTCCTGTAGCATATTTCCACGCCTCGTAGGCATTGATATCCGCACCCGCATAGGCGGTGCTAAATATCGTGCTACTACCCTCGTTATGCAACCCCCACTGCAGAGGCAACATAGGGTCGTTGAAGGACTCACTATCTGAGCGTGTTGCAGGGTGGCTCTCCATAGGCACAACATTTACCTCGGGGCGTACAAACTTCATTGCATACTCCACACGCTCCACCTCCGTCATCGCCGCATAACGCTGGGCAACGCTTTCAACGGGAGTATCCTCCTCAAACTCAACGACAAACCAGCGGTGCATACCTCGCTCACGCTTCTTGTCTGCATTTATCGCCATATTAAAGACGGGGCGAAGACTCTCAACACCCATCTCCGCAGCCACAGCATCCAACGCCACAATACCCGAGCGTGTAGGCTCAGCGATGCTATGCCACGCATCAGCAGTAGCATCATCGACATAGATAATCAACTCGCCACTTAACGCACCGTCGGCATTGCCTATAATTTTATTTACGGGCTTGTTCGTAGGTGTTGGCTCAAACTCGGGGTCTTGGACACACGACACCACTAACGCGCCACACAACACGGCTAATACTATATTATATAAAGTTCTCATAGACACATATTTTTTACATTGCATTTACGCACATTTCCTTTGCCTCTGCCTCGGGTGTATCGGGAGCAATTGCCACACTCTTATTCTGGTCTCGAAGAGCCTTAGCTCTATCATAAATCTCGGCAAGACGCTCTATATCTTCCTTTGAGGTAAGAATATCCCCACGACCAAAGCAATAAGTGTCAGGTGAAATATAGAGGTCTATGTCTCCATCTTCATCCATTACCATAGCATAAAAATGATAACTCATATCATACTTGATAAAGTAATAGCGAGCCTCATAGGATTTGTATTTTCTGAGCATCGCAATGATATCCTCGCGGCTTTTGCCATCAACTTCTTCATCTGCGAAGAAACGAGAGT
>JAFOCZ010000182.1 GCA_017380955.1 Alistipes sp. | reverse complement strand
CGATAATCTCTCTGTTCAATTTATATAACTGCTCATCAAATCTGTTTCTCATAGTTTCTTCCTCCTTAACCGAATCTTCCGGTAATATAGTCTTCTTCATCTGGGTGTAGAAAGCCGATACGCGCGCACGAATCCAAGGAGTGCGGAGATTATAGGTGAAGTCGAAACCATAAATCTTCTCTGCATCCAAGCCTGGAGTAATCTGGTTACGTGTACGTGCCGATACAAAGGCATTGTTGAACATAGGTGCGTTCTGCATAATCGTAGCATTAGCCTCGATAGAGTGAGCACCCGAGAACTGATAAGCGAGGTTTACCTTAGCCTTATATGTAAGGTTGTTAATCTTCTCAGAGTTACCCAAAGAGGTCTTACCACGGTCGCCACCAGCATTCTTATTCTGGAACAAGCCCTTCTCCCAGAGACCCTCGCGCCACATAGATGAGCCACCAACCTCACCACCGATGTTTGCCGAGAAACCACCAGCCGAAATCTCATACATAGCCCACAACTGACCCTGACGCACGTGAGCGTAGTAGTCGTAGCCATACTTATCACCCTCCTTAACAGCCTGAGCGTGACCGTGCTCGTTGTAGTAAGCCATATTGTTCTGATAAGTCTCGACGCTGCTACCGAAGTCGCGCTCTGCGAACTTATCAACATCCAACCAATAGTCACCGCCGAGCAAATCCTTAACAGTGCTGTAATACTCAGTGCGGTTTACACGAGCACGCAGGCCTGCAGTAAGTTTTGAGCCACCACGGAAGATATGGCTGAGTTGCGCTGCGAAGTTGTAGTCCAACTGGTCGGTATGACGCTCCTCAATCATAGCCACAGAGCGGTGACCATCGCCATACTCCGAGTTCTTCTCACCCATCTTGTTATCCTGAATCAAACCATCGAAGTCGATGTAGCCATTCCAATTCTGGGTGTACTCCACAAACTTCATCTTGTCAGTCTCGAGGTCAGTATCGGTGAATGGGAGTGTGAGGTCGTTGTTCTCAGCAAAGGTGTTGAGCATCATACGGCGCTCCAAGCGGTCGCCATAGTACGATGGCATCTGACGGTAGTAGTCAGGACGTGGGTCCTCACCCTTATACCAGGTAAGAGCAGAGTAGCCGTTGAAACCAAAACGCAATGATGTAGCCACAGAGAGTGCTGTGCGCTCGGCAATCTGCCAGTTGTAGTTCAACATAGCGATAGGCTCGTGCATACGACGTACTCGTGCGTTACGCTCTTTGCCAGCCTGAAGACCCACATTAGGGTTGTAGTAGTTATCACCCCAAAGGTCGTAAGCCTCCTGTGTAGAGGCCTGCTGCGCGCCGCGTGTTGTAGGTGCACCGAGGATTGTTGCCGAGAGGCGATGACGTGAGTTGAAGACCTTCTCTGCCGAAGCAAAGTAGCCATAAGCGTTGTAGTATACGCCATTTACATAGCCAGCGCCACCCTGACGTGTAGATACCGAGAAGCCATATGACCAGCCGTTATCCAACATACCTGATGCATAACTTACCATAACACGGAAGCGATACATCTGTGTAGAGTTCACGAAACTTGAGCGGAAGCCCTTACGCAACTGCGAAGCACGAGCATTGATGTTTGTAGTACCCGCAACACCACCTAAGCCATAGTCCGACATCTGCAAGCCCGATGTAATCTCCTGGTTACGTGTAGCGTCGTTCAAACCGCTCCACAACGACCAAGGGCCATAACTTGTAAGAGCATCGTTGAAGCGGATACCATTGAGGTATACATCCTGATACTGTGAGTCATAACCACGAACATTGAAACGCATCTCCGAGAAGCGATACGAAGCGATGTTGTTGAACAAGTCCTTAGATGCCGATAATGTTCCTGGCAACGCCTGGGTGTCGCCCGCAGTCTCAGCATCGGTGTCGAGTTCCGAGAATGCTGAGTCGTCGACAGAGATGAGTGTAGATGGCACCATCACAACCTGCTGCATATCGTGCACAAGTTGCTTAACGCGCACCATAACCTCCAAATCCTCGAAATCCACAGCCTCGAAGCGAACGAGATACTGACCTGGAGCAAGACCTGCGATAAGGAACTCACCATTTTGGTTAGTAGTGGTGTTTACGGCAACATCATCAACGAAGATTGCCACACCTGTGATAGGCGCGCGATCATCACGCGATACTACCACACCCTTCATACCTCCCTCTTGAGCAAAAACGCTCACCGACAAGAGGATAGAAAAGATTGTTAGTAAAAATTTCCTCATAATCTATCTATTTTTGTATTACTTTCCGATGTAGATATATACTGGGAAGTGGTCGCTGAAACCATTCTGGAAGTTGTTCGTAACGAACGTACGCAATGGATAACCCTTGTACTGGCCCTCCTGCTGCAGCATATATGGGCGTGTGAAGATGTTACCATAATACTTTTTACCCTTGATGATACGCAGACTACCCTCCTCGGCGTTTACCAAGTTCTCGGTAACGCAGATGTTATCGAAGAGATTCCACGCATCCTGGTATGCCAATGTTCCGAGACCTGCACGCAACATCTGGAAATAAGGGTTGAAGAAGTCACCCTCCTGCAAATCCTTAACCTTACCCTTTGCACCCATAACCTTCACAAGGCTCG
>JAFOCZ010000181.1 GCA_017380955.1 Alistipes sp. | reverse complement strand
GTGGAGCGCTCCCATAGTAGGGACAAAACCGAGACCCTCTTTAGGGCAATCAGCCAAAGCTGCGTGAAGCGCAGCAACAGTGTTTACTACTTTCATATCATATTTTTGAATGATGGGGCAAAGTTACAAAATAGTATGAACTTAGCAAGAAAAGATATGGAAAAAGTGCGTTTTCGTGGTGCTTTTATCATAGATAACCCACCAAACGAGGTTTAAAGTTTCGGAAAATACTCTATAGGGGTGTAGTTGTACCCGTCGTAGCAGTAGCAGTAGGTGTGGATGCCGTTAGTGATAACTATGTAGCGACAGCCGAGAATTGAGTTGTAGCGCACCACCTGGCGCAATACCTCATCGCTAATCTTCACGTCGGGCTCCTTGCACTCCACAACGATATATGGTTTGCTGTCGCTGCCCACAGCCACAATGTCGGCACGTTGCGACATACCATTGATGTTTACGGGATACTCAGCGATTAGTTGCTGTGGCAGGAATCCGCAGTGCGATAGCAGGAAGTCCAGAACGTGTTGGCGTACCCACTCCTCGGGAGTTAACACAAGCCACTTGCTACGTACACGGTCGTATATCTCGGTGCGTCCAGAGGTGTTGCGACGAGCACGAAGTTGTATGGATGGAAAATTTAGAGTGGGGTATTTCATTGCTATTCTGTCAAAAAAAATATATCTTTGTGGTTGCAAATATACGAACTTTATGGAGAAAAAAGAAATTATCATAGATGTCAACGAGCGTGTGGAGCGTGCGTGTGGCTACTTCAAGAGTGGATATAACTGTGCACAGGCTGTTGTGATGGCCTTCGATGATGTTATGGAGCAGAGCCCCGAGATGTTGGCACGCCTTGCAGCACCCTTTGGCGGCGGTATGGGTCGTATGCGTGAGGTGTGTGGCACGGTTAGCGGTATGGCCTTTGTGGCGGGTGCTATATCTCCTGCTGTAGACCCCAGTAACCTCGAGGAGCGTAAGGCAAATTATGCACTTGTGCAGCACTTTGCCGATGCTTTCCGCGCGGAGAATGGCGATATCGTATGTCGCAGACTCCTGGGCTTGGAGCCTATGGTGGAGCGTGCCGAGACGCCAATGCCTTCGGAGCGCACTGCGGAGTATTACAAGAAGCGCCCTTGTGTGGAGTATGTGGCTTGTGCGGCTCGTATAGTAGCCGAGTATCTGCAAAAATAAACTTCGATGTTATGACTTGGGAAAATCTCGAATATCCTAAAAAGGTGGCATTGGCGCGTGTGATATCCGATGCTATTTTGGCCGATAAGATTATCGATGAGGAGGAGATTAGAAAGTATCAAACGCTGGTGGGTGGTAACTCCACACGAGTGCTCTTCTATGATGCTATGACATTTCCACTGTCGCACGCTGTGGATGTTCTGCAGGGTAATAGCGACGAGGAGCAGGAGTATGTGAGTGACCTGCTGAACTCGATGATTATCAGCGATGGTGTCTGCACACCGTCGGAGGCGAAGTTTCAGACTGCGCTGGAGTATTGCCTAAAGCATAACGAGATGCACTTTGTTGGTGGCAAGCCAAGTCGTAAGTATGAGATTAAGTCGTTCCGCCTCTCGGATTTGTACCTCGGAAAGCGCTTTGTATTCTATATCGAGGATAAGTATAACCATAAGGAAAATGCCGAGATACAGCAAAACTACTCTATTATATCGCGCCTTCTTGCCAGCATAGGCTTCCAATTTATATATATCCCCCGAATGGCGCAACTCTACAAGGATAAGGGTCGCGAGATGTTCGAGGGTATGGCGATGTTCCTCTTCCCCGAGATTAACGACACTGCGATAAGCAGCGCCTATGAGACCATCACCAGGATGACAACTGCGGACTTCGTGGAGAACTACCTTGCCAAGAAGATGGGTATAGATATGACAAGCGTATCGCCATCGTTGCTTGTGATGCTTGGTAAGTCGAATGTCATAACAAATCACACCTCATCCATAGGTTTAAGGTACGATACATATGCCAACCTTCTGAAGATAAACCTCTTCAACGATGAGTCTGTGGTGCAGGCTGTCGACAAGTTTGTAAGTGACCACAACCGGAGGGTTAGCATAAACCATATCTTTGAGTATGACCCATCGAACACCAAACTTCTCTACCAGGGAATGTATAAGGTCTTCTTCAATATGGTGGTTTTGGCGGAGGATAACCCTACGTTGCTTCGTGTAGATATCAGTACCAAGACTGGCACAGTGTCGATAAATGGTCGCTTGGTAAACCTTAACACCGCACCAGCATCGTTGTGTGTGTTGATAATATGGGCGTCGATTATGGGCGATAGTCGCGGTATTCCGAAGTATGACTGCGCCACAGAGGAGCAGAAGGAGTATTGGCAGCAGAAGTATCAGCAGATATACGCCATTATGAAGAATGACCCACAGGGAGTATATGAGCCACGACCTATCTACAACACCATCAAGAATCGCTTTTCCGAACTGAAACGTTTGGTTGGCGAGACTACGGATGTGAATATCTTCGGCGAGGAGACCTGTGATGCACAAAAGTATATAAGGTTTGTGATGTCCGCCGCAAATGTCTATGTGGATAACAGACCTATGAAGGACGACCCTGTATGGGCGAACTTATAAGCAGATATCAAACAGTGTGTAATTGCACGCTGTTTGTTTTTTTTATGTAGTTACATTGGGTTACGCTGAAAATGATGTAAAAAGTGTGAATATTGTTAAAAATGAATGTAATTTGGTGTAATTTTTTGCGATGGATGAGGATATAAAATATTTTTGCAAGACTATAATGTAATTATAGTGGTAATTAATAAAGTTTAAAGATGTACAAAAAAAGTAATCAAAGTTTCATCCAGGAGTGTCTCGATGTTAAGGATCAAGTGGTGAAGGATGGAAAGGGAAGGAATGTGATACCGCCACCCGAGCGTGAGTCGTTGTGGAGGTTATATCTCGAGAAGTTCAAAGATCCGATTATCATAGTGCTGATAGTGGCCTTTGCGCTGTCGTTGTGTTTGGCGTTCTACGAGGTCGTTGTTATGGATTACTCGTGGTCGGTGTTGTTTGAGCCTGTGGGTGTGTTGTTGGCGCTGTTGCTTGCTACGGGCGTTGGTTTCATCTTCGAGGTTAAGGCGGGTAAGGAGTTTGATATTCTTAATAAGGTTAAGGACTCGCGCCCTGTGAAGGTGTTGCGTAAGAGTGGTAACCGTGTAAAGATGTTCCTTGTAGAGAAGCAGGATGTTGTTGTGGGAGATGTGGTGCGATTGGAGAGTGGTGATGAGATTCCTGCCGATGGTACGCTTATAGATGCTCTGCAGTTACGTGTCGATGAGTCTAACTTTACGGGTGAGCCATATGTAAATAAGTATGTAGACGAGGCAGATTTTGATGCTGAGGCTACATACCAATCTAATTTTGCGCTTCGAGGCTCTACGATTATCGAGGGCAGCGGTGTGATGAAGGTTACGGGAGTCGGTATGGATACTGAGGAGGGTCGCGGTGTGGCGCTTGCCTCGGAGGGTAGCAATGAGCAGACACCGCTCAACAAGCAGTTGGAGCAACTTGGCGGTTGGATATCACGCGCAAGTTTCATCATTGCCACGCTTATTATCGTTGGCCGAGTGCTCTTCTTCTGGCTCACGGGAGGCTTTGATGAGTCGCTGACGTGGGTGTCGCTGTTGCAGTTTATCTTGGCATCGGTGATGATTGCAGTGACGCTTATCGTCGTTGCTGTGCCTGAGGGTCTGCCGATGAGTGTTACGGTGAGCCTTGCTATGAGTATGCGTCGTATGCTCAAGGAGAATAGCCTTGTGCGTAAACTCCACGCTTGTGAGACTATGGGCGCTGCAACGGTGATATGCACCGATAAGACCGGTACGCTCACGAAAAACCGTATGACGGTGATGGAGTTGGAGGCGTGTGGTATGGATGCTGTTTCAGAGATTGCAGATTGTATGGCTGTGAACTCCACCGCCGAACTCTCGGAGCAGGAGGATGGCAAGTTGTCGCCAATTGGTAACCCTACGGAGGGTGCTTTGCTTATGTGGCTGCAGTCGCAAGGTATGGACTATATGCAACTCCGTGACAAGTATAACGTGGTATCCCTCGTTCCATTCTCAACCGAGACAAAGTATATGGTCTCAGAGGTTGAGGAGGTGGAGACCAAGCGCAGAGTGC
>JAFOCZ010000020.1 GCA_017380955.1 Alistipes sp. | reverse complement strand
TGAAATTAAGCAGCGAATCACGGCTCTCAAGCAGTTTGAGGAGTAAAAAAGAAGGTGTTTCAACCAATTGTTGAAACACCTTTTATTTGCATAAATGTGTATAAAACTATCGGGGCAATGCCTCTACCTCCAATGTTTCATACGCCTTCTCAGCCTTCGCCAAAGCATCCTCTACGCTCTCACCGCGAGCCAAGATAACGCCCATACGGCGGTGGCCCTTAACCTCGGGCTTACCGAAGATACGCACCTGAACATTAGGCTCAGCCAACACCTTATCCAAGTTGCCAAATACAACCTTGTCGGTATCGCCCTCTACAACCACAGCCTTTGATGCGCTGGGGCCGAAGAAGTTAATCGAAGGAATAGGCAAGCCCAACACCGCGCGTGCGTGCAAAGCGAACTCCGACAAATCCTGCGAAATCATTGTAACCATACCTGTGTCGTGCGGACGGGGAGAAACCTCGCTGAACAACACCTTATCACCACATACGAACAACTCAACGCCGAAGATACCATAACCGCCCAAAGCGTCAGTTACCTTCTTTGCGATCTCCTGTGCTTGCGCAAGAGCTGTCTCGCTCATAGGCTGGGGCTGCCAAGACTCACGATAGTCGCCATCTACCTGATGGTGACCGATAGGATTGAGGAACAATGTACCACCAGAGTGACGAACAGTCAAGAGAGTAATCTCATAGTCGAACTTAACGAAGCCCTCGACGATAACCTCGCCACCACCTGCGCGACCGCCCTCCTGTGCAATAGTCCAAGAGTTATCAGCACCCTCGGGTGTCTTACATACGCTCTGGCCGTGACCTGACGATGACATAATAGGCTTTACAACGCAAGGCGTGCCAATCTTCTCAATCGCAGCATCAAACTCCTCACGAGTAGCAGCGAAGCAGTAGGGTGATGTGGGGATACCCAACTCCTCGGCAGCCAGCTGACGGATACCCTTACGGTTCATTGTAAGCAGGGTAGCATTAGCAGTAGGAATAACGTTGTAACCCTCCTTCTCCAACTCTACGAGTGTAGGTGTAGCGATAGCCTCCACCTCGGGGATAATATAATCGGGCTTCTCGGCCTCGATAATCTCACGCAAACGCTGGCCATCGAGCATAGAGAGCACATACGAACGATGTGCAACCTGCATAGCGGGGGCATTCTCATACTTATCGAGTGCCACCACCTCGACACCAAAACGCTGCAACTCCAAAGCAACCTCTTTACCCAACTCACCAGAACCACACAAGATAGCCTTCTTGCCAACGGGGGTCATTGGTGTTCCAATTTTTACCATAATATCTGTTTTCTCTTTTTGTTTTTAATACTAATTTTTCAACTTACACTTACTTTTTGCGAGCCTCACAATATGCGCAACGATAGCCATCGGCTGTCTCGTGGAAGAGTTTATCCACATCCTCCCAATTTGAGATACACATACGGTTGCTGCATCGCCAATCGTTATGCACCTGCTCGGCGTCAAGACGCGGCGTCTGCGATGTTTCGGGCGACTCCTTAGCCCACTCAAGCAGAGTGTAAATCAATGCCATACGCACGAACTTACCATTCTCCACCTGACGGAAATATGCCGCACGGGGATCGTTATCCACGTCGCGTGTAATCTCGTTCACGCGGGGCAGCGGGTGCAGAACAATCATATCCTCCTTGGCGAGCTTCATACGCTCGGGATTAAGGATAAAGCTATCCTTCAAACGCTCGAACTCCTCCTCGTCCAAGAAACGCTCCTTCTGTACGCGTGTCATATAGAGGATATCCAACTCGGGCAATACCTCCTCCATAGTTGTAACCTCGCGTGTAGGAACATTGTTCTTATCGCACACCTCACGACGGATATACGACGGCAAGCGCAACTCCTCGGGGGCAATCAACACAACATTGATACCCTCATAGCGCGACAACGCCTTGATAAGAGAGTGAACGGTACGACCAAACTTAAGGTCACCGCAGAAACCGATTGTAAGGTTATCCAAACGTCCCTTCTCGCGACGGATAGTGAGCAAGTCAGTCAAAGTCTGCGTGGGGTGAGCGTGGCTACCGTCACCAGCGTTGATGATAGGCACATCAGAGTAGTGCGAAGCTACAAGCGGAGCACCCTCCTTGCTGTGGCGCATAGCGATGATGTCGGCAAAGCAACCAATAACACGCACCGTGTCGGCTACGGTCTCGCCCTTACTTACCGATGATGAAGCCGCATCAGAGAAGCCCAACACATTACCGCCAAGCTCCATCATAGCAGATGTAAAGCTGAGGCGTGTACGTGTACTCGGCTCATAGAATAGGGTAGCGAGCTTCTTGCCCTTGCACACCTCGCGATACTTCTCGCGGTTGTCGATGATATCGAGTGCCGTATTGATAATCTTATCAACTTCAGCAACAGAGATATCGGTTGTATCGATTAAATGTCGCATAAGCGTTGTTTTTACTTGTTAATCCAGCTCTCGTCTGAAGGATTGTTGCGGAACGCGATGATGCGAGCGCAATCCTCCTGCTTGATGTAACCCTCCTCGGCAGCTACCTCTACCAAAGCGTCGAGGTCGCAGAGTGAGTGGTTGATAACGTTAGCCTCGGCCATACGGTCCAAGCCCTTCTTCATACCGTAAGTGAAGATGCTCACAACACCCAACACGTCGGCACCAGCCTCGCGCAAAACATTCACTACTTCGATGCAGCTACCGCCTGTAGAGATCAAATCCTCTACAACGACAACCTTCTGGCCCTTCTCCAACTTACCCTCAATCTGGTTTGTACGGCCGTGATCCTTCGCACCGCTACGAACATATCCCATCGGAAGATCC